>DXAV01000090.1 GCA_019116805.1 Candidatus Bacteroides merdavium
AACACAAAAAATATATGATATACCTTAGTACACGCATTTGCCTCTGTGAAAAAGATGTATAAGTATCTATATTCATGATTGGAATAATAGATAAAAAAACCATCAATAAGGAAGTGTCAAATGTACCTATAACAATTTTAGAAAGAACTATAAAGGCCGTTATACAAAATATCAAAAATTGTATTACAGGCATATGCAAGGATTTATTATTAAGATATCCTCCTATTAATCCTAAAAATATCAATAAACGAAAAGGAAGTTGCACATTATCAGGTATCGAATACAATACAATGCACATTCCCATAAACAATAATGGCCCAACATCACTATATTTTATCTTTAAAGCCATAATTATCGTAAATAACTTAGAATTCTACGGATTACTCTATACAAAAAATACCTTAATTTAGGTGGAAAATTTATTAGAGCCAAAGTTATTTTCTCTAATAAACCTAAAGAAACTGTTTTAGCTTCCACACATATATTCATAAAATCCTCACTATTTCGTTTCAAGATAGGATCATGATATGCATTTCCCAAAGACCTTATTACACACTGAATAATATATGGCTTCAAATCATTGTATTCCTTATATTGATAAACAGGAGATAATAATATGGATAAAAAAAGTTTTTCATATTCCCACGAACTTTTAAAAGTATGCATTGTACTTGCTATATGCTGTCTATAATAATAGACAATATTATTTGTATAACAAATACTTTTGGCATTTATAGCATAATGAAAATTCATAATAAAATCTTCTCCCCTAACTATTGAACGAGGTATATCAAACGTCTTCCCAGAAAACAAACACTTTTTATACAGACGAGCACAAGGAGACGGCAGCAAAGGAACTGAATTATCCAACAATTGCTGCATAAAAACAATATTACTAACCGTAGTAGCTTCATGATTTTCTGTAACTAATTTACAATCTTTTTCACTCGCTACTGTTTTAATCTTTCCAACAACAATATCATGATTCTCAGAATGTTTCAACAACAACTCTAGCGCATTGTTAGGTAAAATATCATCTGCATCACAAAACATAATCCATTCCCCTAATGCCAACGAAACCCCTTTTGCCCTTGCAACAGTTACACCAGCATTTGTTTGATATATATATTTTACACGCTGATCTTTTTTCTGCCATCCTTGACATATTTCATCAGAGCCGTCGCTACTTCCATCATTTACGAGTATCAATTCAAAAGCAGTAACAGTTTGGGCAAGTACACTTTTTATAGTACTATCAAGAAAAATTTGCGCATTGTAAACCGGGATTATAATACTTACAGTTATATTTTTCATATAAATTATGATTTAAACAACTTTTTCAGATAACACTTAAAACGTCTACTTATGAACAATAAAGCGAAACATTTAAAAAGTTCTTTGGGAGTATATAATAATGCATTAAAAATACCTTGCTTCATTAATACTTTTCCAAATAATTTAAATCGAGAATACCAATCAATATGAGATGATTCTCTATCAATGGAAATTAAAGAGTAATCGGTACGAAACAGACCTAAAAAAATAGTCTTTCGATAAATATGTTTAGAATCACTAAATTCTTGAAGAAAAAGAAATGAATAATTAATAAAAGTCTGATAATTCCAGCCAACATCAGCTCCTAATTCTACCAGTGGTTTATTAAACCAAATACATTCCCCCCCCCTTTTTAAAATATTTCTTATCAACATTATTAGAGGGCCAACCATTGAAGAAATATTCTTATAATAATAAAATAAATCTTCCTTCAAGTTATACATGTTATATACGCATACAGACATAGTAAAAGCAGCACAAAAGACCCCACCATTAGACAATATTTTCAAAAAGGAATCAACATCGTCCGTATGCTTTTCTATTGGACTCCAATAGTTAATAAATGTAGCATTTTGATTATTCTTAATATCTTCCAATAATATAGAAACTGATGTTTCTTTTACAAAATCATCATCCGCAAGTGTCCATAACCATTTTGTATTACAATTTTCAAAGCAACGCGCAATATTTGCATCTCCTCCAACATTGACACAATTCCGAATAATTATAAACTTACTTAATTCTTGTTCTGTGAATAATTCACTTATTGACATATCTGAATGATTATCATATACCACTAACTGAACCTCCTCTGTCAGCTGTGGCAACAATAATCTTACCTGCTTCTGTATTTGCTCAATCCGGTTATAAGTCGGAATACAAATTGACAATAATTTCTGATTATATTCCATCTCTATTTTCATCACAGCACTTTAAAAATCCTTTGAAATGTACTTTTATTTTTCAATTTTGATTACTCACACTTATGCCATTCGCTTTTTTTTGTGATGAATATCCAATGCCCCCAAAATGACATAGCACAAGTGATAAAGCAATATCCTCCAGTTATACCCAAAACGCCAAAATACTTCCCTAATAAAACGGTAGATAAACAACAAAGGATACCACCTACTATAGAGTTCATTAAGAAAGGCTCTTGTTTATGACAACGTAGATAAGTAGCCCACGAACTCACAAACTGATTAACAAATAAAGGTATCATCATTAACACCATTGGTATATAAGGCAAAAAACGATTTCCCAAATCCATACCACCAATCACAATATGATAATGCCGTATCACAAAAATGCCAAGCAACATGATTAAAAGAAGCCCCCCATTAATACCAACAGACTGCTTTAAGGTGCGATTGAAAATCGTATCCAATTGCAGATAATTCTTTTGTGCAATCAGACCGGAGAATAAAGGGATTTTAGTAGTAATCCAGCTTAAAGATAGCGACTGAATACCATTCAATGCGGCCAAGGTCATACCCATTTGTCCCGCAACAACCGCACCCTCCGTAGCAAATAGAACAGGGTTGAATAATTGAAAGATGAAATATCCACTGATCCAACTTAACGCAATTTTCCACTGATAAGGAAATATTTCCTTGCGATAGTTCACCTTGTCTGTCAATCTCACCCGCCAAATATTCAATAACAATTTGCGAAAATCACTTAAACAAAGGATGGATGAAATCAATATTACAGCTACCAAACAATTCAATCCGGATACATAAAGTTTTGCTCCCAAAAACAAACCGCTCCAAACAACAAGCAAACAAAGGCATTGTTGGTACAATCTTATTTTTGCGACCTCTTTAACCTTTCCCAAGCCTTCTATAAAGGCCAATATCGGTGCCAGCAACAAATTCAACGCAGTACCAACAGCCAACAGGATCCAAGGAATACGCCAAGATATGTCTTCATGGTTTCCATATTTCCCAAAAAAGACAAAACCTACAAGAATTAATGTCGCCAGTAACGCACCGGCAAAAGCCAAATACCATTTTACACAAAAATGCAATAAAGAAGATAAGCGGGACAAATATTTCTGCTCTCCAACTAAAACCAGCTTACTGTCCCAACGCAAAAATGAAACTTCGTGAGCAACATATTGAGTAATGATACCATTCAGCCCTAATTCAAAAAATATTTGAATTGCTACAATACTACCGAAAGTATAATAAAAACCTTGTTCTTCCCCTGTCAAATAACGGGCTACAAACAAAATAGAAATTACACCTCCGGCAGCTTGTATAATTCGGGCTAAAGATGTAAAGAAAATAGCCTTGTCTATTCCTATCTTAGAGGCTAATTGACGAAGCAATCCCATCTTTTTCAGAGGTCTTTTCTATATACACATTGCACCTGCAACTCTTCTGGCATAAACGGAGCCATTCTATCTAACGGAGCAGAAGTCATTTTTCCATTCTCATCCATGAAAGAAGCTGATTTAGGAAATAACGTCTGCTCAGGATGCATAATAATTTCACAAATGGCAGGTCCATCCATATTCAACGTTTCTTGAATGGCATTTTTTAGTACTGTCCCTTCTTCATTCACTCGTATAAATGGTATTCCATAAGCTTCAGCTATTTTTTTCAAGTCGGGACATATTACACCACTTCCAGGATTACTTCCCGTAAAATGTCCGCCAAAGAAAGATTTTTGAGTCGTCTTGATAGCTAAATATCCTTCATTTTCTAAAACGAATATTTTTAAGGGGAAATGATATGTTATCAGAGTTTGCAACTCTTGAATATTCATTTGAATACTACCATCTCCGGTTATCAGAACAGTCTTCCCCGTTTGGTTGCTAACAACAGCTCCAATTCCTGCCGGTAAGTCATATCCCATGGCTGCACATCCTTGATTGGCAAAAACCCGAACTCCTTCCTTTACTTTCATGGCCTGATAAGTAGAAGTATAAGCAGTTCCATTACCTGTAACGACTACATCACCAGCTTGCAGTTGTTTAAACAATTCATCTGCAAAAACGTACGAACTAACATAACCTTGAACAGAAGGATTGTCTTCAAATAACGAAGGAAGCTTATTTTCAATTTTTCTTCCCCACGCTTGCCATTCTTTAAAATCGGGCAAGTTAACTCCAGCGGTCCTGTCAAACAATTTATCTATGAACTCTGACAAATTAGCATGAATAGGCATATTGATACACAAAGTCGGCTTTTCCATCTCTGCCCTATCAACATCCACCATAACTTTATATGCTCGAGGAGCTAATAAATCATATGCATAACCAACCTGTCGAATACTCAATCTCGTCCCTAAAATAATGAGAAGATCTGAATTCTGTACCATAATGTTTCCGATACGATCCCCACATATTCCAGGCTTTCCGTAACATAACGGATGGTCATACCAGATAACGTCAGAACCGCTAATAGCTGTAACTACAGGAATTTGAAGTTTTTCGGCCAGCTTGACAAATTTATCTACACGTTTAGCCAAACGTACTCCATTTCCTACATAAATGACAGGACTTTCAGCCTGTCGAATCCGCTCTATCAGTTCGTCTATTTGTTGATCAACCAAATCATGTTTCACTTCATCTACTAATTCACAGGCATCAAATTCACGTAATTTGGTTTCATCTACCATGGCTCCTTGAATGTCCAAAGGAATATCAAGCCATACAGGACCCGGACGTCCTTCCAAAGCTATCGCAATCGCTTTATCCAATTCATATTTAATATCATAAGCATTTGTTACAGTTACAGCATATTTTGTAATGGGCTTGACAATGCTTATAATATCAGCTTCCTGATCACCAAGTTGCCGCAATTTCAAATCCGGATAGGTACCTTTCATTGTACTTGTCTTGATTTGACCCGATATATACAAACCGGGAATTGAATCCAACCATTGTCCCAACACCCCCGTAACAGCATTCGTTCCTCCAGGACCTGTCGTAACATTCGTTACACATAGTTGACCACAAGTTCTATAATATCCTTCAGCAGCTATTGCCGAAGCTTGTTCATGATGATTACAAATATAGGTCAGGCCTGGTGTATGTCCAATAGAATCATTCAGGTGCATAGCGCCACCACCAGTCACCAGAAAACAATGATGAATGTTATGCTTCTCAACCAAATACTGAAAAATAAAATCAGAAACTTTAATCATAATATCTATTTATCGGTTAATAATAAATCCTTTTGTATCAATTGTTTATTTTCTCTATACCAGTTATACAATTCCTGTATAGCTGTTCGTATAGGCGTAAAGCATATTGTGGTATATTCATTCTTTAATAATGTATTATCACCACTATATTCCAATCCTAAGCCTTCATTTTTTATCAAAATAGGAACATCACTATTCGATATATCTCTAACCATTATTGCTAAATCATAAAGGGATATTGCGCAATCCGGGGTTATGTTATACGACTTTTTCTGGGGATTGTTATCAATAAACCAATCTAGAATTGGCATTAAATCATTCACATACAGATAATCGAATTTCCTATTTTGTTTAATCGTTATTGGCAAATCAAACAACGTTTTGCAAATCGCATTTGAGATAAACCGTATGGCATAATCCTCATATTTCCCAAAGATTCCAAAAATCCTTAGGTCAAATATATTCGAACTATGCTCTATCACTTTTTCACAAACATATTTACAATAGCCATGCTCATCCGCTGGTATATGATTTGTCCATTCTGCTTCTTTCACTTTTGGACGATAGTGACGCATATCATAAATAGCGCCAGACCCAAGAACCAACATTTTTTGATATTCATCCTTATGTCGTTCCAGATTAAAAAACATCCTTGTATTGGTATAGAACAAATTGGAAAAATCTTTAGCATTCCTATGGCTAGGTTTTACTGCCGCATGAACAACAAGATCGATACTATTATTTTTAAAAAAAGCATCAACACTTTCTTCGTCAGCCAAATTTAATTCTTTACTGGAAGGAGAAAGAATTTCGTACTTTTCCGCTAAAAAGCTTTCACGAATATTCCGACCTATAAATCCGCTTCCACCAGTCAACAAAATTTTCATTAATATGACAAGTATTTAGTTATTTGTTTTTTACAGATTTCAAATACATTATCATGCTTGTAGCGCTTGTACCAATCCACTGTCAACTCCACACACTGCGATATATTTATCCGAGGTTCCCACCCCAACTGGAATTTGGCTTTACTGATGTCCAACATCAACAACTTGGCTTCATGCAACGCATTCGGATCGGAGATATCCTTCAGTTCACCTGAACCATAATTCTCAATCACCTTTTCAGCGACTTCCCATACCGGAGTTATACTTTCGGCACGAGGACCAAAGTTCCAACCTTCGCAATACCGTGTCGGTTCGTTCCACATCTTCTGAGCCAACAGCATATAGCCGCTCAAAGGCTCCAATACATGTTGCCAGGGACGAACGGCCTTGGGGCTGCGGATTTCAATAGGTTTGCCGGCTTCCAAGGCTTTGATACAATCGGGAATGATGCGATCCAATGCCCAGTCGCCACCGCCAATCACATTGCCCGCACGTACGCTGGCCAACGAAACATGATGTTTCGTACCGTAGTCTGCCGGATTGAAGAAACTGCGACGCCAGGAAGATATGGCAATCTCGGCTGCTCCTTTCGAAGAAGAATATGGATCATATCCCCCCATCGGTTCATTCTCCCGATAGCCCCAAATCTGTTCCTTGTTCTCATAGCATTTGTCGGTGGTAATCATCACACCCACCTTCACGCTCTCCGTAGCCCGTATGGCCTCCATCACGTTGATGGTTCCCATCACGTTGGTCTCGTATGTTTCGACTGGTATCTCATAGCTCAACCGCACCAGAGGTTGGGCCGCCAAATGGAATACAATTTCAGGCTGATACTCCTGAAAGATTTCCTTCATCTTCTGTCCGTCCCGGATATCGGCACGGATATCAGCCTTTATTTTACCTCCTATACCGGAAAGCACAAAATTGTCACGGCCTGAAAACGGTTCCAAACCTATGCCGACCACCTCCGCACCCAATTCGTGCAGCCAGATGGAAAGCCAGCTTCCCTTAAATCCGGTATGCCCTGTTATCAGGACACGTTTTCCATTATAAAAATTGTCAAATATGTCAATCATAACTGATATTCTTTAGGTACTTCTCTTTTCCATTTTTTCCAGGGAGCTTCCCCCGTAGCCAACAGTTTCTCAAGCATCGCTTTTTCACGGATATTGTCCATGCACTGCCAAAAGCCTGTATGCACGTACGACATAAGCTGCCCTTCTTCCACCAAATGTTCCAAAGGATCTTTTTCGAACACAGTAGTGTCATCCTTCAGATAGTTGAAGATTTCCGGTTGTAGCACCATATATCCTGCATTGATGGGAGCTCCGTCCGAGATGTTCTTTTCACGGAATGACTTCACCGCATTGTCGCCTCCGATATTCAATACGCCTTTTTCCTGTTTCAACTTGACAGCCGTCAATGTGGCAATCTTTCCATGACTCCGATGGAACTCCAACAATTGATTGATGTCCACATCACACACACCGTCACCATACGTCATAAAGAAAGGTTCATCACCGATATAAGGCTGAATACGTTTGATTCGGCCACCGGTCATCGTATTGTAGCCGGTGTCCACCACCGTTACCTTCCAAGGCTCGCAATGGCTGGAATGGATGGTCATCTCATTTTTCCCGTCCCGATAGTCAAACGTGACATCGCTGTTATGAAGGAAGTAGTTGGCAAACCACTCCTTGATATATTCCTGACGATATCCGGCACAAATGATAAACTCCGTATGCCCGTAGTAGGCATATTCCTTCATGATATGCCAAAGAATAGGCATACCACCAATTTCAATCATCGGCTTAGGTTTAAACTGCGACTCTTCCGAAATGCGCGTACCAAAACCTCCGGCTAACAATACTACCTTCATATTCGTTATTGTTTGGATGCAACAAATTCCTTAATGGTCGAAATCATAAACTCAAGCATTTCCTGAGTCATGCCCGGATAGACGCCAATCCAGAAAGTATTGGTCATGACAAAATCAGTACCTTTCAAATCACCGACTACCCGATAACCCTCGCCCGTACGGCGCATCTCATCGAAAGCCGGATGTTTGATCAGGTTTCCGGCAAACAGGTTACGGGTCTGTATCTTCTTGCTTTCCAGATATTCAGACAGTTCATTACGTGTAAAGCCCGCATCTTCTTTTACTGAAATGAGGAAACCGAACCAGCTGGGATTGGAATTCGGCATGGGTTCCGGCAATATCAGTCCCGGAGTACCTTCCAATCCTTCGTGCAACGTCTTGAAGTTTCTTCTACGTGCCTCCACGATGTCATCCAGCTTGTCCAATTGTGCACAACCGATAGCAGCCTGCATATCGGTAATCTTTAAATTAAAGCCGAAATGGGAATACACATATTTGTGGTCATAACCGACCGGCAATTCACCGAACTGTCCTGTGAAACGGCATTTACAAGTATTGTCCACTCCACCGATGCACCAACAATCACGTCCCCAGTCACGGAAAGAGCGGATAATCTTATCCAACTCACGGTCATCCGTATAGACGGCACCACCTTCGCCCATTGTCATGTGATGGGGAGGATAGAAAGAGCTGGTTCCAATATGTCCCCAAGTTCCGGTTTTCTTGGTCACACCATTGATAGTATATTCCGAACCCAAGGCATCGCAGTTATCCTCGACCAGCCACAAATTGTGCTTGTCACAGAATGCTTTCACAGCCTCCAAGTTGAAAGGATTACCCAATGAATGGGCGATCATAACGGCTTTGGTCTTAGGTGACAAGGCATCCTCCAATTTCGTTACATCAATGTCATATTCGGGAATAGTGATATCTACAAATACAGGTATGGCACCGTACTGGATTATCGGAGTCACAGTGGTAGGAAATCCGCAGGCAACCGTAATCACTTCATCTCCTTTTTTCACTCTACGCTCACCGAGCTTGGGAGAAGTCAGTGCATAAAATGCCAACAGATTGGCAGAAGAACCGGAATTTGTCACAGCACAATGCTTGACACCCAACCAAGCTGCCAAACGGGTCTCGAATTTATGAGCCCATGGGCCGGCTGTCAGCCAAAAATCAAGTGAGGAGTCAACCAAATTGACCAACTCTTGATCGTCAAAATAGCGACCGCCGTAATTAACAAAAGTTTTTCCCGGTTCAAAGGGTTTCTTCTGTCCATGCACTTCTTGATAATACTCCTTGGTCAAAGCCAGGATTTGCTGTTTTAGTTCGTCTTTTTTAGCCATATTGTTAGAATTATGAGAATCTTTATTACTTCGTTATTTCAAATTGCCACCCTGCCACCCCCATACGCAACTTCCTTACGCGCGCGGGGGAGAACGATGGTTAATAGCTATTAACCATCAACAGAGGAAGCGGGACTATAATAGTTTAGTTTTCGGGGTGCCAAGGTGGCACAATGGATAAAAGCAGGGACCGGCAACGACCGGTCCTACAGCACGACGGCATCAATCGTCGAAGCGGGCCAGACGGTCGGCTTCCAGGCTGGCATAAAGCCCGTTGAGGAAACGATCCAGCGGAAGAACCGTGCTGTGACGACAGGCTTCCAGATAGATGTGGATAATGGCATAGTAGGCATAAAAATGCTTTTCAACCCTTTTTTTACGTTCTCAACGGTGGTCTTGGACATACGGGCGCGGCGGGCCAAGGCTGCCTCGCTCAACAGGTGTCCGTCAACCGGCACGGCGTACTGCACTTCCGCGATGTAGGCTCCCAGATGGGGGCACTGATATTGAATCTTTTTCATTGTTCTCTTGTTTACGTTTGTTTGTGAATGAAAAATCATCGCGCGTAACAGCTCTGCTAAAAATCCATAAAAAAGTTAATAATTGCGGCTTCCGGTACTGACATGTGCGTACCGCGGAAGTTGGGAGTTCCAAAAAGAATCTGCTTCTTTGCAGAGGTTCACCACAGATTACACAGATGGACCCAGATTATAATGACATGTTTACTAATAAAAAGTCTATCATTATGAAAAACTATTTTCTAAGCCTGTTTCAAGGCTACACGGACTTGCATCCGACAAACACCACACTGGACGAACTGGCCGAACGGATCCGTACGGACGAACGGCTGAAGGACATCACCGAAAATCACCGCAGCTACCTGAAGCTGAACCAGACCCGCGCGGCAGGACGCGTGAAGGCGGCCTGCCCCTGCTTCGCCGTATCCGTCCACTTCGATGGCGGAAAGAGCAAGGAGCACATCGACGGCTGGACGCACCTGGTGATGGCGGACTTTGACCACATCCCCACGGAACGGATGGCGGAGTGTGTCCGGCGTGTACGGGAGGACCCGCACACGCTGTTGGCCTATACCACCATCAGCGGGACGGGGCTGCGCGTCATTGCTGCTTATGAGGCAGCCGATGACTACCACCCGCGTTCGGAACAGGAACTGCACGTACTGGCCTTCGGACGGATGAATGAGCACTACGCACGGCTCACCGGGCTGTCCTACGACGAGAAGTGCAAGAACGCGACCCGCCTGAGCGGCCTGGCGCACGACCCGGAGGCGTTCTTCAACCTCGACGCCACGGCGTTCGTCATCGAGCGGCCGGAACCGAAACCGCATCCGGCCCGACGGAAGGCGTCGGAAAAGCGGCTGGCACGCATCGTGGCGACAGCCGAACGGCTGCTGGCCGACGAGGGCGTGGCCTACACGGAGCACCACCACAACGAGTACATCATGCGCATGGGCTACCTGCTGAATGCCTACGGGGCGGACCAGGAGGCGGCCACGCAATGGGCCGTGGAACGCTTCGCCGACTATGACGGCGACGTGGCAGGTATCGTGCGCTCGTGCTACCAGCGCACGGAGGAGCATGGAACGCGCAGCCTCTATGCCCGGAAGAAGGCTCCGGACGACCGTGCCGGAAAGAACCGGGCCACGGTGGAGGACATGGAGGCGTTCCTGACGCAGCAGGGCCGGTTCCGCAAGAATACGGTGACCGGCAAATATGAGTTCGCTCCCGAAGGAACGGATGAATTCAAGGACCTGACGGACCGCGAGGTGAACTCCCTGTGGCGACGCCTGTGCAAGGAGGCGGCCCCGGCACGCAAAACGGAGTTGCAGACGGTGATCGAATCGGACTTCGTGCCGCTGTACAACCCCTTCCGCGAATATGTGGACGCCCTGCCCGCCTGGGACGGGGCGACGGACTACATCGGACAGCTGTCGGCCCGCGTACACGTGAAACACGGGGCGGAACTGTTCGACGGTTTCTTCAAGAAATGGCTCGTGGCCATGCTGGCCGCCCTGCTGGACGAGGAGACGGTGAACCACGAGATACTGGTGCTCATCGGACGCCAGGGCATCTATAAGACTACCTGGCTGAACAACCTGCTGCCACCCGAACTGCGCCGCTACTTCTACCTGAAGAGCAACAGCCGGAACATATCGAAGGACGACCTGCTGACGCTCTCGGAGTTTGCGGTGGTGTGCCTCGAGGAGCTGGACGAGATGGACAGCAGGGAGCTGAACCAGCTGAAGGCGCTGACCACCATGCGCCACGTGAACGAACGTGCGGCGTATGCCCACTTCAAGGAGATGCGGCCCCACATCGCAAGCTTCTGCGGCACGAGCAACAACCGGCAGTTTCTGAACGACCTGAGCGGCAACCGCCGCTGGATGCCCTTCGAGGTGGAGAGCATCGACAGCCCGTATGACAATCCCGTGGACTACACGCACGTCTTTGCTCAGGCGTATGCCCTGACGCGGAACGGCTACCACTACTGGCTGGACGACGAGGAAATCAGGACGCTGAACGACCATAACCGGCAGTTCGAGGTGCCGTGCCTGGAGCAGGAACTGATCCTGACGCACTATCGCCGCCCGCTGGAGGGCGAAGCGTGTATCTTCGTGACGAACGCGCAGATACTGGCCCGCATCAACGCCGGCCTGCGCCATGGACTGAGTCCCGTGAAAATCGGGATGGTGATGTCGCAGGAGGGCTTCCAGCAGGTGCGCGTCGGCGGCAAGCGGGGTTACCGCGTCATCGAACTGACGGGCGACGAAATCTACCGGAACCAGCAGGCGATGGGACGGTTTACTTGAATGAAGAACGAAGAATGAAGAATGAAGAATTTTTTAATTTTCCATTATCCATTATCATATTCCTAAAGTCCATAGTTAGCCAGCCAAAGTCCATGGTTAGCGCACTAAAGTCCATAGTTACGAAGCCCAAGTCCAATTCTTCGTTCTTCATTCTTCATTTCCCTAAGGTTCCCCTATCGCCTCGACAATCATGCGGACATGCACGGGCATATAGACACGGCTGCGGGGATGGCAGCCGGCGGCCTGAAGGCGTTCACGCAGGTGGGGATAATAGTCGATCCATTCCTGCAGCTTGCGGTAGGCTGTCTGAGGATTGAGACCGGGGAAATAGAACTGGGCCAGCTCGGTGCGGCCGTAAGCGCGTATGGTGAATGTTTCCATAGGATTTCGTGTTGTCTTTACTGACGTAAAGATACTGAAAATCAGCGGAAACGCCATGCAAAAACGCAGCAATAATCAACAACAACCTACGATAATCAACTTTTACCGGCCCTAACCTACCCTTACCTACCGTTACGGATTTTCCGCGTGGCGGAGGTGTTATCTTTGTATCGTTCAGCACGGAAGGAACTGAGTTTTTCACCACAGATTACACGGATTAGCTCAAATATAGTACTTAAAAACAATTTGTGTAAATCTGCGTAATCTGTGGTTCAGAAAATACATTGTGAAACTCTGTGGTGAGCATCAGCTTTTATTTATTAACTTTTAATTTTTAATTCTTATCTATGATTCTTTACAGAAAAATTCAAATTGTAGGCGAGAACCATCCGTGCAACGGATTGTGGTATGCACGCCCGGTGATCAACGAAACGCTGGACCTTGAAGCGCTGTCCAAGCACATGTCCAAACACAACACGCCTTTCTCGCCCGGTGTCATCAAAGGAGTGTTGGCCGAAATGGTGGCCTGCATCAAGGAGCTGATTCTGGACGGAAAGAACGTGAAACTGGACGACCTGGCCATCTTCTCGGTGGGCATCGTCAGCGACCACGGAGCCGCCAGCGCGGCCGAGTTCAAGGTGAGCGAGAACGTGGCGGGCCTGAAGCTCCGCGCACGCGCCACGGGCGAACTGAGCAATGCGAAAATCAACCTGGAAGGCACGCTGCGTGAGCAGAACGAGTATTTCGTCGGAGCCGGCAGCAGTGACGGCGGCGATGACAACGACGACTCCGGCACAGGTGGCGGCGGACAAAGCGGAACACCGCTGTAATAATGGAGAATGGAAAATGGAATTCAAATATTAAATATCAGATATCAGAATAAAATATCAGATATAAAATATAAAATATGAGGCATTAATTTTCCATTTTCAATTATCAATTTTCAATTTTCAAATAAACAAAATATCCAATTATCAAAATGAGCGAAACAACCAACAAAAAGAAATCTGTGTGGAGCATCGTGCTCAAAGTAATCGTGACTGTGGCTACGGCCCTGGCCGGCGCGTTCGGAATTTCATCGTGCATCAACGGATGAGAACCGTAACGCTGATTATTGTCCATTGCTCTGCCACCCGCGAGGGGCAGAGCTTTGGCTTCGAACAATGCCGGACGGACCACATCCGCCACCGCCGCTTCCGCGACATCGGCTATCACTTCTACATTACCCGCGACGGCGAAATACATCGCGGAAGGCCGCTGGAACAGGTGGGGGCGCACTGCCGGAACCACAACCGCCACAGCGTGGGCGTCTGCTACGAAGGCGGACTGGACCGCCAGGGACAGCCGAAGGACACACGCACGCTGGAACAGAAGGCAAGCCTCGTGGCACTGCTGCGCGAACTGAAGCGGCTGTTTCCGCTGGCACTCATCGTGGGCCACCACGACCTGGACCCAATGAAAAGCTGCCCTTGCTTTGACGCGGCGAAAGAATATGATTTTTAGAATTTCTTTCCGAAAACGATATAAATAAAAGTTTTAGCCAAAATCTTAAAATCGAACCACCAGGAACGATGTTCCAGATAGAAAAGGTCGTAGCGCAGGCGACGGAGCATCTTCTCGATGGTATCGGTATAGCCGTTGTAGAGCGTGGCATAGGACGTGACTCCCGGACGGATCTGGAACAGATAACGGTAACGGGGGTCACGCTCCATAATCTGCTTGATGTAAAATTCGCGTTCGGGACGGGGACCGATGAAGGCCATCTGACCACAGAACACATTCCAAAGCTGCGGAAGCTCGTCCAGATGGTGCTCGCGGAGGAACTTGCCGACCTTTGTCAGACGGTCGTCCTCGCTGCCGGCATAGAGCGCCGGTCCATTTTTCTCGGCATCGAGCTTCATGCTGCGGAACTTATAAATGTAGAAAGGGCGTCCGAAACGACCGATGCGCTCCTGCTTGAAAATGGCAGGGCCGCCGTCTTCGCGCTTCACGGCAATGTAGCAAATCAGAAACAAAGGCGAAAAGACAATCAAGGCAACCGTGGCTGCCAGAAAGTCAGCAATCCGCTTCGTGTTGCGTTCAAAACCATTCATTCCATCGGGAATGAAATGGTCATCCTTTTGAATGTGTTCAAAGTCTATCATAAGTTTTTGTTTAATTAAGACATCACATCGGCACCACAGGCATGTGCCACACCAGAAGTTCTTTCAATAACCGTTCGGCTGACATGAGAATAACGGTTAATGGTTGCCGGCAAGGGGTTCGATCAACGACGGATGGATGGTGGCCATGGCTACGGCGATGACACCCTGGACCTCGATGACCACACGACGGTCGCGAGCACCCTTCACCCGAAGGAAAATACCCTCCTGCCCTTCGAACTCACCACCGGTGATACGCACGCGCGTGCCTTTGGAGAGATTCAGCTCTTCGGGGGCAAAATAGAGTAGCTGATCGTCATAACTACCCGCTACGGCAATGAAGCGGCGCATCTGATCGTCGGGAACAATAATCTTGCGGCCCGTGCGGCGATCGGTGATGTACTGCAAGTAGGTGACCGCGGACTTGAGCTGCTGAAGACGGGCCGGCACCGCATGAACAAACAACAGATTGCGGACAACCGGGACCAATTCGCGCATCTTGTGCCCACGACGAACCACCTCCTGGTATTTCATCGGGACGAAACATCCCATACCTTCGGATTCCAAAAGCTGCATAGCAGCTTTTTCCCTATGATACGTGGCACGCATGGCATGCCACACGGGCAAGTCTGCAGTACATGCCAAAAATGGCTTTTCCATCGACGATTTTCAAAATTAAATATTCCCTTGGGGCTTTGGGATACAGATAAAAACCTGAAACCCAATTACTTACAAGTACTCCAATCAAACTATAACCCATGAAAAGGATACTTGTTTCTCATCTCAGCGACATCTTCTGCAAGAGCAGAATTCATTAACGGGGCAAAAATAGCCAAAAAGAATATCATGAACAAATAATAAACTTCTTTTTTTAAACGAAGTGGCCAAACAGAGGGAATTGGCGCAAGTTAGAGACAAAGGAAAAAAATGGAACAGAAAGAAAAAAAATATGGAATGTAGGGAACCGACAAATTGCCGTTCACAAAAGGAGGCTTTCAATTTTTATACAATAAGTCTTGCGGAAATCAACAATAAATGCCTACCTTTGCAGAAGTTTAATAAATAGGTAACATCTATTACAACAACAATGAGCGAAAAAGCACCCTTTCTGGTATTCTCGGGAACAAATTCGAGATACCTTGCAGAGAAAATCTGCGCAAGCCTGAATTGCCCGCTGGGAAAAATGAACATCACCCACTTTGCCGACGGTGAGTTCGCCGTTTCGTACGAAGAATCCATCCGCGGAGCAAATGTCTTTGTGGTTCAGTCCACGTTCCCCAACTCGGACAACCTGATGGAACTGTTGCTGATGGTTGACGCCGCCAAGCGTGCATCGGCCAAGACCATCAACGCTGTAGTGCCCTACTTCGGATGGGCCCGTCAGGACAGAAAAGACAAGCCGCGTGTGTCTATCGGCGCCAAGCTGGTGGCTGACCTGCTGTCGGTAGCAGGCATTGACCGCCTGATCACTATGGACCTGCACGCAGACCAGATCCAAGGTTTCTTCAACATTCCGGTGGATCACCTGTATGCTTCCGCCGTGTTCCTGCCCTACATCCAGTCGCTCCAGCTGGAGGACCTGGTGATTGCCACGCCCGACGTGGGCGGCTCGAAGCGTGCCAGCACGTTCTCGAAATATCTGGGTGTGCCTCTGGTGCTGTGCAACAAGTCGCGCGAGAAGGCCAACGAGGTGGCTTCGATGCAGATTATCGGTGACGTGAAAGACAAGAACGTGGTGCTTGTGGACGACATTGTGGACACGGCCGGTACCATTACCAAGGCTGCCGACATCATGCTGGCCGCAGGTGCCAAGTCGGTACGTGCCATCGCCAGCCACTGCGTGATGTCTGACCCGGCTTCGTTCCGCGTGCAGGAATCGGGCCTGACGGAAATGGTGTTCACCGACAGCATCCCCTACTCCAAGAAATGCGCCAAGGTGAAACAGCTCAGCATTGCCGACATGTTTGCCGAAACCATCAAGCGCGTGGTGAACAACGAGTCTATCAGCTCGCAATACCTGATCTAAAAGGACAATACTTTATCGCATAAGAAAGAGGCCGTATCAAACGCAGGTTTGATACGGCCTCTTGATTTATCCTAATATATTTGCAATTTGATTACTCACTATTTCCCATAATGATACCTCATCGAAAGGACAAACACCGTAATCAATTCGTCATCCACCCTGTATATGATGCGATGCTCCGAATTTATCCTTCTTGACCAGTACCCGGAAAGCTCATATTTCAAGGCTTCAGGCTTCCCCAATCCTGTGTACGGATGTTCACATATGTCCATAAGCAGCGCGCTTATCTTGTTCATGATAGACTTGTTTCCCGTACGCTTCCAATATTCCCTGTCTTTTTCAGCCTGCTCCAGAAGAATTATTTCCATAACTCGTCAATGCTTATGCGAGTCCCCTTCCCTTGCTTGATTTCGTTCTCTCCGTTACGTATGGCCTCCATCATGGCGGGTGACTTCATGATATATTCCGTTTCCTTGATGGCATTGTATTCATCAAGTGAAATCACCACTACGCTTTCGTTTCCTGCACGATGCACAAGCAACGGTTCGTTGTCGTTTACCACGCCGTCAAGATAATGCTTGAGATTACTTCTCAATTCTGAATAATTTGCCGTTCTCATAGATTTGTCTCTTTTGAATTCCAAGACAAAGATACGTACTTATTTTTGTACTTACAAATGTTACGGGAACTATTTTCACCTCTTTATCCCCCCCTGACCGGAACTACCTTATCTAATTAAATGGGTATAAAAAAAGCAGTCACATAACATTGTGACTGCTTGATTTCTTGCTGTCGGGGTAGCGGGATTCGAACCCACGACCCCCTGCTCCCAAAGCAGGTGCGCTAACCGGACTGCGCTACACCCCGAATACCTTTCCGAAGAAAGGCTTTTTCTGCTTCAGCTTGATGGTACACCCTCAGGGATTCGAACCCTGGACCCACTGATTAAGAGTCAGTTGCTCTACCAACTGAGCTAAGAGTGCTTCTGGTTTTCGTTTGCGGGTGCAAAGGTAGTTCTTTTATCCGAACCTACAAATAAAAAAGCTGTTTTTTTCGATGAAAGCGGCATTTTTTATTCAAATTCATAGAGCTCGGAGGGCGTGGTACGCTTCAAGGCGCACAACTGGAGGTCGCGACCCACCACAATCCCACGGTCATGCAGCTTCAGCTCGACGGTCTTGTAAGCCAATTCGGGATGATTGTTGTCCTTGCTGAGATGGCACAACCAGACATAGCGCAAACGGTCGGTAAAATGGTCGGCCAGGAATTGCGCGGTAACCGCGTTACTCAGATGCCCCGTGCGGCTCTTGATACGTTCTTTCAGATAAGGAGCATAAGGCCCCATCTGTAGCATCTCGTCGTCGTAGTTGGCCTCCAGCACCAGGTAGTTGGCCCGACAGATGTATTCGGCGGCCACGGGAGTGATTTCGCCCAAGTCGGTCAAGAAAGCAAAATTCTTGTCACCGGCAGTAATGAAATACCCCACATTGTCGGTGCCGTCATGGGGCACTTCGAAGGACTCGATACGGAAGTCTTCCAACTGCATAGGGGTCTGCTTCTCCAGGAAACGGGCGGAGGTGTGCAGCTTTTCCGTCATGCAATAGCTCCGGCCGATGCCCTCGTGGATGCGGGCCGTGGTATATATGGGGATGTTCAGTTTCTCACCCAAACCTCCCAACGCCTTGATGTGATCGGCATGGTCGTGGGTGACAAACACCGCACGGATGGTCTCCATACCGATGCCGTGTTCCTTCAGAACCTTCCGGATGGTCCGGGCGGCAATACCCGCGTCTATCAATATGCCATAGTTTTCGGTGCCCAGATAGTAGCAATTGCCACTGCTGCCACTGGCCAGGCTTATAAATCGTACTTTCATACAGGTTCAATACATTTTCCGTTTCAACAAAATAGCGCACTTTTACGCAAAAGTGGCGCAAATATACGGAAAAAAGAAAATATTTTCTTCCCATCTGAGAGCATTTTACATATAAAAGTATATATTTGCACAACAAAGTGAGCAAAATCTTTTTTAATTTAAACATGAAGGAGATAGATTATGAAGAAATTTAATTTGAAAATGGCAGCTACCGTTATGATTTGCGGTGCTTTCCTGTTCAGCTCGTGCATCGGTTCATTCAGCCTGCACAACAAGTTGGTCAGCTGGAATCAAGGTATCAGCAACAAGTTCGTGAACGAACTGGTTTTCCTGGCCTTCAACATCATCCCCATATATGGAGTCTGCTACCTGGCTGATATCGTGGTCATCAACTCCATCGAATTCTGGAGCGGAAGCAATCCGATGGCAAGCATCGGCGACGTAAAGAAGGTGAAGGGAGAAAACGGGAATTACCTGGTAGAAACGCTGGAGAACGGTTATTCCATCACGAAGGAAGGTGAAGAAACCGCTTCGATGGAACTGATCTACGACAAGAGCCAGAACTCATGGAACGTGGTGGCTGACGGCGTAAGCACGGAACTGGTGCGCCTGAACAACGACGGAACGGCACAGATGACCCTGCCCAACGGTGAGGACCTGACCGTGACACTGGACGCACAGGGCGTAGCCACTGCCCAGCAGGCAGCGATGGTAAACACGTATTATGCTTTCAACTAAAATAAACAGGTGTCTTTTTGCTTATAATTTTAAGATTGGAAGGGAGGAATATGCCGGGAGGCATCGACCTCCCTTCCTTTTTTGTGTCCAGCCCTTCCAAGGGGGACTGCCTTCCTCTCTTCCATCGGGTCAGAAAGGATATCCCACGGCAAAATGGAAGGCAAAGTCACGGCTGAAGTCGGGATTGATAATAGGATAGCGGTCGCGTCCGCTTTCGTAAACGGGATTGATGGCCTTCATACCCCCATCGAAACGAAGGACAAAGAAATCGAGATCCAGGCGGATGCCCAGTCCGTAGGCCACGGCAATCTGCTTGTAGAAGGTGTTGAACTTGAACTGGCCGCCCGGCTGGCTTTCATAATCGCGCAAAGTCCAAATGTTTCCTGCATCGATAAACACGGCTCCACGAAGCTTCCAGAAAAGCCGTGTGCGGTATTCCACACTGGCATCGAGCTTGATGTCGCCCGACTGGTTGAGGAAGTTGTTCTTGTCGCCCGCATAGGAACCGGGACCCAGCTCGCGAACCGACCAGCCACGCACACTGTTGGCACCACCGGAGAAATAGCGTTTTTCGAAGGGAACCACACTGGCATTGCCATAGGGCACAGCAATGCCACCACCCACATGAAAGGCCAATGAATTCCGGCTGTCTATCACAATATTTTTCGCATAATCGATATCCGCTTTGACATATTGGGCAAAAGGTATGTTGAGCAGGGTATATTCGCCTGCATCGTTCTTCTTCATGCCGGTCAGCTTGGCCAACCCGTAGAGCACGGAACCAGCCGACTCCACATTGACACGTACCGAATAGGAATTGCCCAACAGGGCATTGTTCATCAAAGCCTGTCCGGCACTGTTGTAGGTGTAGGTATAGCCTGAGCGGACAATGAAACGGTCTTCGTAGTTGTAGGCCAGGATGTAGTTCTGCTCCTTGTCAAGATAGATTTCACGGAACGTGGGATCGATCCAAGGCATGTAAAGGTAGTTGATGTCCAACAGATCGATGCGATGCTGGGAACGCTGCCGCTGCAAACCCCAGCGATAGCTCCAACTGCCCGAAGCCACAATACGGGTGAACTCGGGACGCATCTGATAGTTGTACTGCAAACCGAACTCGGTGGTGGCCCTGATCTTACGCCGGAAATCACGGGTCAGGAAAGGGAACATGAAACGGGGGAAGTTGATGGTGGCCTCGGCACCCAACTCGGTATAATTCTCCTGCCCGTAACCACTCTTCAGCGGAGAGATGGCCTCGTAGGCACCACGGAAACGGAGCATCAATGCCTCGGACCCCTTGAACAGATTGCGGTGCTGGAAAGAAACGGCAGCAGCCGCACCCAGGTCGCCGGCCGAGTTGGTACCCTCCAGCTCAAAGGATACAGACTGATGCTTGCTCTTGGTCAGCATGACGTAGGCACTCAGGCTGGTGCTGTCTTCATGATTTTCGAAAAAGCGGATATTGGTATATTTCAAGGCTTGCAGCCGTCCGAAACTGGAATAGGTGCGCTGCACCTTGCGCTCGTCGTAGAGGTCGCCCGGCATGAGATGGAGGTTGTTTTCGAGCACCTGCGGACGCAAGTAGAGCTTGTCCTTGTAATAGATGGAAAGCCCGTGGTAGCGAATGGAATCGTTGACGTCGATACTGCTCAGAGAAAAAGACTGGAGTACGTTGTAGTCGGCTACAAAACCCACCTTGTCCACCGTATATTGACGATGTTCGCGTGCCTCCTCTCCTGTCCGCTGCCTGTATGGCAGCAGGTGGAGGGTGAGATCTACGAGATAAGTGTTGCGCACCGTGTCGGCCGTATAGGACAGAAAATCCTTGTTGAACTTATAGTAACCGTTACTAAGCAGATGGTCCGTGATACGCTGGCGTTCGGCATCGAGCACATTCACATCGAAGCGCATTCCTTCGGACAGACGGGTGCCAGCAGAATCGAGCTGCATGAGGTTGCGGATACGTTCATCGGGGATGTCGTAACGGATGCTACGCACGATATAGGGCTTGCCGGTGGTCACCTTATAGACAAGCCGCATCTTTTTTTTCTTCTTTACATAGCGCAGAGGTTCGACAGTGGCACCCATATAGCCCATGTTCTGCACAGCCTTGGTCATCTCCTCACAGGTGCGGGCCGTCTCCTCCTCCCGATAGATGACAGGAGCATCGCCCATCTTACGCAACACACGGTTGATCCAGCGGGTAGAGTCCGGACCCGACCAGTTATAGACATACAACTGGGTCTTGAACAGGCTGAACCATTTGGCATTGGCATTCTGGCGCACATACATGGAAAGATTGGAGGGTTTCACCTCCTTGTTGTCCGTCCGTATGCGCACGTCGTCCAGCAGATAGGAACCGTCGGGCACGTACTTGGTGGACGAGCAAGAGACCGACAGCAGCAGGACAAGAATGTATATCGTACAATAAAAGCCTTTCTTCATACCGGACAGACACATAAACTGCGACAAAGATAGTGAAAGGTGAGTGGAGAACAAAATATTGAAACTTGTTTCAGATATTTTTTATCCCGAACCGCATCCTATCTTATCAAAAGATAGTGAAAGGTGAGAGGAGAACAAAATATTGAAACTTGTTTCGGATATTTTTTATCCCGAACCGCATCCTAGCTTATTCAAAGATAGTGAAAGATGTGGGGAGAACAAAATAAAAACTTGTTTTTGATTATCTGAAAATAATGACGTACTTTTGCGGAAAAGATAACGGAACCCGTATGGCACTGAGCAAGAACAAAATCAAATTCATCCATTCACTGGAGCTGAAGAAGAACCGGAAAGCGGAAAAGGCATTCCTGGCGGAAGGCCACAAACTGGTGGGCGATCTGCTGGGACACTTCCACTGCCGCCTGCTGGTGGCCACGGACGAATGGTTTGCCTCAAACGGAAGAGTGCAGACGGCCGCTATCGACGAAACGGTGACGGTGAGCGAAGAAGACTTATCGCGCGCCAGCCTGCTGAAGACTCCGCAACAGGTACTGGCCGTATTCGACCAGCCGGAATACCCCACAGACCCGTCGGTCATCGGCCGGTCTCTCTGCCTGGCTCTGGACGGGGTGCAGGATCCGGGAAACCTGGGCACCATCGTGCGCCTGGCCGACTGGTTCGGCATAGAGGACGTGTTCTGCTCGCCCCAGACGGCGGACATCTACAATCCAAAGGCCATGCAGGCCACGATGGGCGGCATCGCACACGTGAGGCTGCACTACACTCCCCTGCCCGACCTGATACGGGAACTGGAAAAGGATACGCCGGTATATGGCACCTTCCTGGACGGGGAAAACATGTACGGGGAAACGCTCTCGAAAAACGGACTGATTGTGATGGGCAACGAAGGAAACGGCATCAGCCCGGAAGTGGGCAGCCTGATCAACCGACGGCTCTATATCCCCAACTATCCGACGGGACGGGAAACTTCGGAGTCGCTCAACGTGGCTATCGCTACTGCAGTAGTCTGTGCAGAGTTCCGGCGACAGGCTCCATCCTTGTAAAATCGAAAGGAAACAACAGGACAGGCACCAACCGCGGCAACCGGGCCAAAACTCCGGCAGGCACCTCCGCCAACACTTCCTTGACCGCAAACGAAACGTCGGCCACATCCGTGCCACACTCCACCAACGCAATCACCCCGGGCTGCCACTCGGTATTCTCAATCTCGTCTGACAGCGGGAAAAGCGCTTCTACACGGCCCTCACGCATCTGCACGACATAGCGGCGAAGAAAACCGTGACCGGGCAGGAACAGATAGTGGGAAGCATAACGTATCATTTGATGAGTTTTTTCTCGGAATGTTCCATATTTTTCTGTAACCGCGGACGAGCCAAGGGCTTCTGGGGCTGGGATAGCGAAGAAGAAGGTTTAGGACGCATACGGGGAGCATCATCCACCTCTTTTTCCGGTTCCAGCTTTTCGGCCTTGTCTGCCTGTTCGGGCTCTTTCTCCGACGTTTCGACAACTTTGCCCGGCTCTGTGTTCAGTGTATCGGCAGCGGCGGAAGCCAGCGTGTCGGTGCAATGGTAGCGCATCAGGGAAATACTGTCGAGCAAGAGGATACGTCCATCCCGGTCGGGATAATAGACAAAGCCATTGACCTCCTTCAGAGCACCAAGCGTGTCGCCCTGCAAGGTAATGGAATATTCGCCGGCCTCGCAGACCTTGCGAAGGTCACTGACTACACTGTCGTTCTTATAATGGAGAGAAAGGGACATGACGGGAGCCGCCACACTGTCGAACGCAGTGCCGGAGAACAGGAAGCGGACATGCCAGCGGAGCGTGTCACGGTCCTGGAAATTGCTGTCGGCAGGCAACGAGAAAGTCAGTCTGTTGGTCAGCGGTGTACCCGTCAGACGATAGAGCTGCTGGCCAAACCAGACATCGACACTGTCGCCAGCGACAGATGTGCGGGGCTTGCCTTCACGCAGGGCCAACAACTCCTCCAGATTGGTCTGCTCGGCCTTCAGGCGGTTCACAATGTTCTCGTAGATTTTGCCCAGCACTTCGGGATTGCGCGAAAACCACACCATCGACGAATCGAACTGAGCCTGCGTAATGCCGTACTTCTTGAAAACAGACTCTACATAAAGCACCCGCTTATAGTTATCGGCATGCGGGGTACCTTCACCCAAAGCCTTGGCTATGTGATAGTCGTAAAGCACGTCCTCCATCTGGGCATCCGACAGAACCGTGCTGGGACGCTTTACCTGACAAGCCGACATAGCCAAAGCCAAGAAGGCCGTCAAACCATAGTGCAGAAGTCGATTGTTGCGTTTCATCCTTTCTTTGTCACTTCGTGATAAGCTTCATTCAGATACTTGCTGTAGAACAGCAGCAGGGCTACGATGCCACAACTGATGGAGGCATCGGCAAAATTGAATATCGGACTGAAGAAAATAAAATGTTCCCCACCGACAAAGGGCATCCAAGAGGGCCAATTGGAGTCGATGAGGGGAAAGTAGAACATGTCCACCACCTTGCCGTAGAACAGCGGAGCATATCCGCCCTGTTCGGGCAGGAACGTAGCCAGGCTGTAATGGGTACTTTCATCGAAAAGGACACCGTAGAAAACGCTGTCGATGATGTTGCCCAACGCACCTGTCAATACCAGCGAGACGCAGACGATGAACCCTGTCTTCATCTTGTGCTGCACGAACTTGTAGAGGAACCACCCGATGACAGATACCGCCACGATGCGGAAGGAGGTAAGGAACAGTTTGCCGATTATCTCCATGCCGAACGCCATGCCGTTGTTCTCCGTAAAGAAGATGTAAAACCACGTGGGAGGCTCGGCCTGAATGCCCAGCTTGTCGTACAGCCAACCGATGGCATTGATGCTTTCGTGCCAGTACATGCCGGTCTTTACGCCCACCTTGATCCACTGGTCCACAATCAGTACCAAGAATATCACCAACAGGGCTATACGGCCCCTCGTCCAAAAGTTCTTCATTCCGTCTGTTCTAAAAAAACACAAGCTACAGGAGAAGAGGACGTTTCAAAACAGAAGATGTACCATCACGCCCTAATGTCATCCTGAACAAAGTGAAGAATCTGAATGCACAAGCATCCATTTATCTAAATTCTTCGCCTTGCTCAGAATGACAGGAAGTCAGTACTTCTCATTTTGACATGCCTTCAGCCCTATAGCCTGTCAGGATTTCAAATCATTTCTTGCCGCTGTTCTTGGCCTCAATGCTCAGCGTGGCATGAGGTACGGCACGCAAGCGTTCTGCCGGAATCAGCTTGCCGGTCTCGCGGCAAATGCCATACGTCTTGTTCTCAATGCGCACCAAAGCGGCCTGCAAGCCCTGGATGAACTTGAGCTGGCGCTGGGCCAGGCGGGTCGTCTCTTCCTTGGACAAGGTGTTGGCACCTTCTTCCAAAACTTTATATGTAGGAGACGTATCATCCGTATCATTGCCGTCGGCACCGGTCAGGCTGGCCTTCAGCAAATCGTAGTCGCGCTGCGCCAACTCCAACTTTTCCAAAATAATGGCGCGAAACTCTTCCAATTCTGCATCTGAGTATCTTGTCTTTTCTGCCATAACTGTAAATGTGTTTAGTTTGTTTCGGTATTAAATTATCTTTTCCCTTCACTCTCAGTTCTTTTCAACCTTCACGAAGAGCGAGAAGTCGTCGAAGTTCAGCTCGGTGCCGTCCTGCACTTCATCGGCCAACGTGAGCGAGGTTGCCAGAACTTGGTTGCAAATATAGTCTTTATATTCGTTTACCGCATCATCTGTCTGCGTATTTTTAGACAATGTAATATTTATTTTGTCGGTAATCTCGAAACCGCTGGACTTGCGGATGTTCTGGATGCGGTTCACCAGCTCGCGGGCCACACCTTCGCGACGCAGCTCTTCAGTAACAGTAACTTCCAGTGCCACAGTCAGTCGGCCTTCGTTGGCCACCAGCCAGCCGGGGATGTCTTCGCTGAAGATTTCCACGTCGGCAGCCTCGACTACAGCTTCCACACCGTCCAAATTGAAGGTGTAGCAGCCGTTCTTTTCCAGCTCGGCGATGGCTTCCTGTGACATTTCTGCTACAGCGGCAGCCACAGCCTTCATCTGCTTGCCGAACTTCGGACCCAGCTTCTTGAAGTCGCACTTCACTTTCTTCACCAGTACGCCGGCGGCTCCATCGACAAACTTGATTTCCTTCACGTTCACCTCGTTCATGATGAGCGTCTTCACGGCTTCGATGTGGGCACGCTGTTCTTCGTCCACCACGGGAATCATGATGCACTGCAGCGGCTGGCGTACCTTGATGTTCACCTTGCGGCGCAGGGCCAGTACCATGGACGTGATGTCCTGGGCCACCTGCATGCGGGCTTCAAGTTCGGTGTTGACCAGTGTCTCGTCGCAGACGGGGAACTGGGCGAGGTGGACGGAAACCACCTGGTCGCGGCCGGTCACGGCAATCAGGTCGCTATAGAGCATGTCGGCATAGAACGGCGCGATGGGTGCCATCAGCTTGGCCACCGTTTCAAGACAGGTATAGAGGGTCTGATAAGCCGAAAGCTTGTCTTCGGTCATGCCGCCGCCCCAGAAGCGCTTGCGGTTGAGACGCACATACCAGTTGGACAGGTTGTCGTTGACGAAGTCGGAAATCAGACGGCCGGCCTTGGTGGGCTCGTAGTCGTTGTAGCAGGCATCCACGTTCTTCACCAGCGTGTTGAGCAGAGACAGAATCCAGCGGTCTATCTCGGGACGCTTCTCCATGGGCACATCGGCTTCCTTGTATTCGAAGCCGTCAACGTTGGCATAGAGGGCGAAGAAGGAATACGTATTATATAAGGTACCGAAGAACTTGCGGCGCACTTCCTCCACACCTTCGACGTCGAACTTCAGGTTGTCCCACGGCGAAGAGTTGGTAATCATGTACCAGCGCAAGGGGTCGGAACCGTATTTCTCGATGGTCGAGAAGGGATCGACGGCATTGCCCAGTCGCTTGGACATCTTGTTGCCGTTCTTGTCGAGCACCAGACCGTTGGAGATGACAGCCTTGTAGGAAACGCTGTCGAACACCATCGTGGCGATGGCATGGAGCGTGAAGAACCAGCCGCGCGTCTGGTCAACGCCTTCGGCGATGAAGTCGGCGGGATATACCTGATGGCTGTCCAGCAGCTCCTTGTTCTCGAACGGATAGTGTATCTGCGCATAGGGCATGGAGCCGGAGTCGAACCAAACGTCAATCAGGTCGGTCTCGCGCTTCATGGGCTTGCCGTCCTTCGAAACGAGGATGATGTCGTCCACATAGGGGCGGTGCAGGTCTATCTTGTCATAGTTCTCCTTCGTATATTCACCCGGCACGAAGCCTTTTTCCTTATAGGGGTTGCCCGTCATGAGGCCGGCGGCCACGGACTTCTCTATTTCGTTGTAGAGTTCTTCTACGGATTCGATGCACTTCTCTTCCGTGCCGTCCTCGGTGCGCCAGATGGGCAGCGGCGTACCCCAGTAGCGCGAACGGCTCAGGTTCCAGTCGTTCAGGTTCTCGAGCCACTTGCCGAAGCGTCCCGTACCCGTTGACTCGGGCTTCCAGTTGATGGTCTTGTTCAGCTCCATCATGCGCTCCTTGCAGGCGGTACTGCGGATGAACCAGCTGTCCAGCGGATAGTAGAGCACCGGCTTGTCCGTGCGCCAGCAGTGCGGATAGTTGTGCACATGTTTCTCTATCTTGAAGGCCTGGTTGGCGGCTTTCATCATCATGCAGATGTAGAAGTCGAGCGACTCGGCTGCCTGGGCGGCCTTCTCGTCGTACTTGCCGTCCACGGTGAACTGCGGGTCGTAGGCATTCTTCACCCAGCGGCCCTGGTATTCCTTGTAGGCCTCGGTATCGACGCACTGGGCCACAAACTTCTCGTCCAGCTCGTCCAGCAGGTAGAACTTACCCGTGAGGTCCACCATGGGGCGGGTTTCGCCACGCTTGTTGATCATGAACAGCGAGGGGATGCCGGCCGCACGTGCCACGTTGGCGTCGTCGGCACCGAAAGTCGGGGCGATGTGTACGATACCCGTACCATCCTCGGTCGTCACATAGTCGCCGGGGATGACGCGGAACGCCTTGGCCGATGCTTCCTGCCAGTTGCCTTCGTTGTCCAGCTCAGTGGGCTTCACCCAGGGGATGAGCTGTTCGTACTCCATGCCTACGAGGTCCGTACCCTTATACTCGCCTACCACCTTGAAGGGGATCAGCTTGTCGCCTGGCTTATAGTCCTCTAATGCAACACCTTCTGCCTTTTTGTTGAAGTGCGTATAGAGCAAAGCCTTGGCCAGTACGACGGTCATCTTCTCGCCCGTATAGCCGTTGTAGGTCTGCACGGCCACGTAGTCAATCTTCGGGCCGACACAGAGGGCCGTGTTGCTGGGCAAGGTCCAGGGCGTGGTGGTCCAGGCGATGAAGTAAGGTGTACCCCACGCTGCCATTTCGGGCTTCGGGTTCTTCATCTTGAACTGGCCTACCACCGTCAGGTCCTTCACGTCGCGGTAGCAGCCGGGCTGGTTCAGCTCGTGCGAGCTCAGTCCCGTACCTGCGGCGGGCGAATAGGGCTGGATGGTATAGCCTTTATAGAGCAGGCCCTTCTTGTAGAGCTGCTTCAGCAGCCACCAGAGGGTCTCGATGTAGCGGTTGTCATAGGTGATATAGGGATCCTTCATGTCCACCCAGTAGCCCATCTTGTGCGTCAGGTCCTCCCACTCCTTCGTGAACTTCATCACGTCCTTGCGGCAGGCGGCGTTGTAGTCGGCCACGGAGATGGTCTTGCCGATGTCTTCCTTCGTGATGCCCAGTGCCTTCTCCACGCCCAGCTCCACGGGGAGTCCGTGCGTGTCCCATCCGGCCTTGCGCTTCACCTGGAAGCCCTTCATCGTCTTGTAGCGGCAGAAGATGTCCTTGATGGTACGAGCCATGACGTGGTGAATGCCCGGCATACCGTTGGCCGAGGGAGGTCCTTCGAAGAATACGAAGGAAGGGCATCCTTCACGTTCTGTCATACTCTTGGCGAAAACCTGGTTTTCGTCCCATTTCTTCAACACTTCCTTGTTGATTTCCGATAGATTAAACTTTGAATGTTCGGCAAATTTACCCATGTTTCTTTATTTCTTGTTTTTACGTTCAAACATACATGCAGCGGTCTGCTTACGACCCGGCATCGGGCGCCCATACAAACCTGCTCATTTTAAGGCTGCAAAATTATAAAAAAAGCGGATAAAAGCGTGCTTTTAAAGAAGAAAAACATTTTTGCTGCCGGTTTGACGCAATTCGGAGGGTGAGATTTTCTGATATTTCGTCCCAACCTTTATCTTTGCCGCCAAATTAGAGAAAACCCGTTAAAAAAGAAACAGACATGGAACAACAACCGCAACTCAACGAACACAACAAGCAGGAATACCCGCCCATGCACACCTGCGAACACATCATCAACCAAACCATGATACGCCTCTTCGGATGCGGAAGGTCGGTATCGGCCCACATCGAACGGAAAAAAAGCAAGCTGGACTACCGCCTGGAGCAGCAGCCGACGGAAGAAGACGTGAAGCGGCTGGAGGATGCCGTGAACGAAGTCATCGGCCGAAACCTGGACGTCACCACGGATTTCATCACGCAGGAGGAGGCCCGCGGCCGCTTCGACCTGCAACGCCTGCCCGACGACGCTTCGCAGACAGTGCGCGTGGTGAAGGTAGGCGACTACGACGAATGCCTCTGCATCGGTACGCACGTGGCCAACACGGCAGAAATCGGTACCTTCCGCATCATCAGCCACGACTGGGACGAAGCGGAGAAGCGCTGGCGCATCCGTTTCAAACTCGTCAGCCCGGCATAACCCCGTACGCACGTACCCGTTTCCGCTGGGAGGAACGTGTATCCCATAGGAGGAAACGGCCGTTACCATTGAAGGGAACGACCGTTACCATGCAAGGGGAACGCCTGTTTCCTTTAAAGGGAACGAGCGTTTCCCCGTACAGGAAACGGGCGTTTCATATACAGGATACATCGAAATGAGCGTTCGTTTTCTTCAGGTGCGGATTACGCGGATTTCACGGAACGATTTACGATATTCATATTCCGCGTCTTTCCGTGTCATCCGCGCCTGAAGTAACAGGAAGTCTGTCTCTCTTTATTTGGATAAATCATCGAAAGCAGACCTTTAGCCGCTCTTGCGGTAACTCTTCACCGCCCACAGATTGAAACCTGCGGCAAAGAACAGAAGCATGCCCAATTGCGGAAGCAGGTCGGCCACACCGCCACCACGCAGATAGACGGTGCGCATCACCTCCACAAAGTAGCGCAACGGATTGACGTAAGTAAGGGCCTGCGCCCAGCGGGGCATGCTGTGGATGGGGGTGAACAGGCCGCTCATCAGCACCAGAATCAGCATGAAGAAGAACATGACAAACATGGCCTGTTGGAGCGTGGACGAGTAGTTGGACACCACCAGCCCGAAACCCGACACCACCAGCAGAAAGATGATTGCAAAGAAATAAAGCGTCAGGAAATGGCCCGCAGGCAGAATGCCGTAGAGCAGCCACGCCAGCACGAAGGCAATGGTGAGCACCACCAACCCCGTCAGCCAGTAGGGTATCAGCTTGGCACAAATGAAGGTGAACTTGCGCACAGGCGTCACGTTGATCTGTTCGATGGTGCCCGCCTCCTTCTCGCCCACCACGTTCAAGGCCGGAAGGGCACCGCAGATAAGGGTGAGCAGCATCACCATCAGAGCCGGAACCATGAAGAGTTTGTAGTTGAGCCGCGGATTGTAGAGGTTCAGTGTCTGTACCGATACCTGCGGCAGCTTGAAGGCTGGCGCCATGGAACGTCCTTCGGTAACGGACAGGCTGCGGGCGTAATCCGAGATGATGGACGACAGATAGGAACTGCCCATACCGCCCTTCGTGCCGTTTACCGCATTGGCAGCCACCAGCACACGGGGCGCTCCGCCACGCATCCAGTCCTTCTCGAAGTCGCGCGGAATCTCCAGCACAATGTCGGCCGAACCTGCTTCCACATGCCGCAGGGCCTCATCGTAAGTCGCAGGAAAGGCCGACACACAGAAGTAGTCCGATGCAGCCACTTTCTCCACCAGACGCCGTGACAGGGGACTGCGGTCGCCGTCCACAATGTCTAGCCGGATGTTCTTGATTTCCAGGCTGGCTGCCCATGGCATCAGAATCATAATCATGCAGGGGAACAGCAGAATGAGCTTCGGGATGAACGGATTCCTGAAGAGCTGCTTGAATTCTTTTTCTATCAGATACTTTATCATACGACTTTCATTCTAACCGGTTCTTGAACTTCTTGAGGCTGACCGTGACCAGCACCACCGCCATGCCCAGCAGCACGCCCACCTCGGTAAGTACATTCACCACATCGACGCCCTGTATCATCAGCTTGCGCACGGCCTGGATGTACCAACGCGCCGGAATGGCCGCCGAAATGCCCTGAAGCACCCAAGGCATACTCTCCACCGGGAAAATCATGCCGGACAGCAGCATCGTAGGCATCATCAGCACCAGTCCCGAAGCCAGCATGGCCGCCACCTGCGTCTGCGTCAGGGTGGAGATGAGCAGCCCCAGCGAGAGCGACACGAAGATGAAGAGCAGCGACACAGTCACCAGCCACGGCAGACTGCCCGCTACAGGCACATGGAGCACATAGACCGACAGCAGCAGGATGGTCGTCAGGTTGACGAACGACAGCACAAAATAGGGCACGGCCTTGGAGAGGATAATAAAGATGGGCCGCACGGGCGAGACGAGCAGTACCTCCATCGTGCCCATCTCCTTCTCGCGAACGATGGAGACGGACGTCATCATGGCGCAAATCAGCATCAGGATGAGCCCCATGACGCCAGGCACGAAGTTATAGACACTTTTCATCTGCGGATTGTAGAGCAGCTTCACTTCAGGTTGAAGCAGAGGGACACGCACTCCGGCAGGCAGCAGTTCGCGGGCCGCAGCAGTGATGATACCTGTAGCATAGCTGGTCTGCATGGTGGCCGTGTTGGGATCGGTAGCGTCGGTCACCAACTGCACGGCGGCGTCACCCGTATAGAGCCCGTCCGCAAAGCCGGGACTGAACACCACAGCCATATCCACCTGCGAGCGGCGGAAGGCCTCATCCATCTCCTGTGGTGTGTGGAAGCGGGCCGTCAGCGTGAAGTACTCCGAAGCGTCCAGCCGCTCGACGATGCGGCGCGTCAGTACGTCGTCCGAAGGGTCGAGCACGGCTATGCGCACGTTCTGCACCTCGGTGGTGATGGCAAAGCCGAACAGAATAATCTGCACCACGGGCATCACGAGCAGGATGAGCATCGTCCTGCGGTCGCGGAAGATGTGGCGGAATTCCTTGCCGGCAAATATGAGGAACTGTTTCATTTCTATCAGTAGTTAAAGAAGTTAGAGGGAGTTAGAGGCCGATAGCCTTACGCATCGCTTCACGTCACCCGTTCCGCCTCGCGCGCCAGCCGCCGGAACACTTCGTCCATCGTGGCGGCGTGGAAGGTACGCTTCAGTCCGTCGGGCGAGTCAAGGGCACGGATGCGCCCGTCCACCATGATGGAAATACGGTCGCAATACTCCGCCTCGTCCATGAAGTGGGTGGTGACGAAGACCGTAATGCCACGGTCGGCCGCTTGGTAGATAAGCTCCCAGAACTGGCGGCGCGTGGCAGGGTCCACCCCACCCGTCGGTTCGTCCAGAAAAACAATCTCCGGCTCGTGGAACACGGCCACCGAGAAGGCCAGCTTCTGTTTCCAGCCCAGCGGCAGGCTGCCCACCCGTGTGTTGCGTTCCGCCTCCAGTCCGATGCGGCGCAGCACCTCGTCGGTGCGCGGAACGATGTCAGCCTCCTTCACGCCGTAGATACCCGCAAAGAGGCGGATGTTCTCCCACACCTTCAGATCCTCGTAGAGCGAGAACTTCTGGCTCATGTAGCCGATGTGGCGCTTCACCTCCTCGGGTTGCCGCTCCACGTCGAAGCCGGCCACCGTGGCCCGTCCGTCCGTAGGCCGGCTCAGGCCCGTGAGCATACGCATGGCGGTAGTCTTCCCCGCCCCGTTGGCACCCAGGAAGCCAAAGATTTCGCCCCGTCCCACGCTGAACGAGATGTGGTCCACAGCCACGAACGAGCCGAACTGCTTCGTCAGCCCCTCCACCTCGATAACCGGACGGTCGGCATGCCGCGTCTCGTCGTGACTGAGGCCCGGCGGACAGAGAATGTCGGCAAAGCGCGTCAGAATGCGGTCGGGCGTGTCGATGCCGTGCACCTGTCCCCGGTTGAGGAAAGCGATGCGGTCGCACTGCCGCGCCTCGTCCACGATGGGGGTGGAGACAACGATGGTGATGCCCTGCTCCTTCAAGCGGTGGAGCATATCCCACAGCTCCCGGCGCGACACGGGGTCCACGCCCGTGGTGGGTTCGTCCAGGAACAGCACCTCGGGCTTGTGGATGAGGGCGCAGCTCAAGGCCAGCTTCTGCTTCATGCCGCCCGAGAGGGCACCGGCACGACGCGTACGGAAAGGTTCTATCTGGCTGTAGATGTCGCGCACCAGGTCGTAGTTCTCGCGGATGGAGGTGCCGAAGACAGTGGCGAAGAACTGGAGATTTTCCTCCACCGTCAGATCCTGGTAGAGCGAGAAGCGTCCGGGCATATAGCCCACACGGCGACGTATCTCCTTGTACTGCCGCTCCACGTCGAAACCGGCCACCATGGCCCGTCCGCTGTCCGGCCGGAGCAGGGTGGTCAGTAGGCGGAACAGGGTGGTCTTCCCTGCCCCGTCGGGACCGATGAGTCCGAAGATTTCACCGCGGCGTACCGCGAATGATACACTGTCCACGGCCTTCACCGCGCCGTAGCTCTTCGTCAGTCTGTCTGCTGTCAGTATGGTTTCCATCATCATACAATTTACAATGACTCAAAAACACAGACCACCGTACATGCCTATCTTCAGTCCGCCGTCGTTGCGCACGGCTACCTTGACGGCATAGACCAGATTGGCCCGTTCGTCGCGTGTCAGGATGTTCTTGGGTGTAAACTCCGAAGTGTCCGAAATCCACGTCACCTGCCCCTCGTATTCATGCTGCTGCCCGCCGCCGTAGTCAGCCACGACGGTCACCGTCTGCCCCAGCCGGACATCAGCCAACTGCTCGCCGGTGACGTAGGCACGCAAGTACATCTGCTCCATGTCGCCCAGCCGGAAGAGAGGCGTGCCGGGTGCCACGAACTCGCCTGCCTCGGCATACTGCGCCAGGACGGTTCCTGCCACGGGGGCACAGACACGGCACTTGGCCAGCTGGTCGTCCACCTGCGCCACCTGGATATCGACGGACGACGACTGCCACGTCAGGCTACGGTCGCTGTTCTGTAAGGAGGAGTTCTGCGCCGCCAGCTGCTTGCGCAACACCTGGAGCAACGACTCGGCATCGTCCAGCTGCTTGCGGTTGGCCGCATCGGCCTCCAGCAGACGCTTCACACGGTCGCGCTCGCGTTCAGCCTGACGAATCTGTTCCTGCGTGGCGGCTATCTGCTTGCGGATGTCGGGGCGCTGGTCCGATACGGAACGCGCACTGGCCTCCAACTGCAGTTTCTTGAGGTAGAGCTGCACGGTGTCCACCTGTCCCACCGCCTGACCGGCTTCCAGCTTCATGCCTTCCTCCACGTCCATGCGAAGAAGTCTGCCCGAAGCCTCGGCAGACACAACGATCTCGGTCGTCTCGAAAGTCCCCGTGGCGTCGTAACGGTCACCGGTGCCCGAACAGGCGACCAAAGTCAGAAGAAGAAAAGTTGTTGCAAAGGGTTTCATATAAAATGGTTAATGGTTAATGATTTATGGTAAATAGTAAATGACGAACGATTAATTCTCAATTATTCAGCGTGTGCTTCCATTCATAAATTTTCATCAGCAACTGTATTTCACGAATGGCTTTCTGTTGGCGGGCCAGGCTCTCGGCAGTCACATCACGCAAAAGGTCGTTCACCGTATAAGTACCGTTCTGTACTTTTACCTCCGATGCCCTGCGGATACGGGCGCGCAAGCGGATAATCTCATCATCATCATCCATCTGGCGCCGCAAGGCATTGACTTCCGCCTCCTGCCGGATAGCTTCCAATCCTGTATTAAAGAGGAAAGTACTACGGGCTGCTTCCATCATCTGTCGGTTGTTGTCCACTAACCGACGATCGTTCTTCAGTGTATAAAGTTTACCCAAGTTCCACGACAAATTGATTCCTGCCATATAGTAAGCCTTGAACTTATCCTGCAGCAAGTTCAGCCCCGGATTTCCGTAAGCTCCCTGTACAAAAAGGCTCAGGCGAGGCATAAAAGCAGTACGTAGCGAAGCCTCCTGCGAGCCGAAACGGGCCGTCTGTGCGTCATACCACCGTAACTCCGGCCGATTGTTCCGGTTGTCCTCCGGTACAAGGGCAGCCGGTTTCACCAACAGCAGTTTGTTTTCAGATTTACGTCCCAGATAGAGGGCAAGCATGTCTGAATAGGCTCGTCGCGAAGCCTCCAGCGAAACCCGTTGCTGACGGGCACTGAGCTGCTCCACAGACACTTCATCCAATTCACTACGATTAGCCGTCCCGTTGTCCACACAAGTATTCACCATTCGATACATACGATCTAGATCATCCTGCAACAAGCGGTTTTGTTCCAACTGTTCGTCCAGCAGCAGGATACCAAAGAACAATTGGTTTACCCGTTCGTCCAGTCCGTAAAGATCGGTATTCAGTTTCTCAGTGTCAACCTCCGCCCCGTCACGTGCCAGTTGTTTACGCCACTTTGTCTCGCCACCGTCCCACACGGACTGTTGTACCTGAATCATCAGCTGATACTGATCCTTGGGCATGAAATGGACATCCATATCGGGCAGTTCAAAAGGCAGGCTGGTCACGTCGCTCTGATACGTGACTTTACCTGAAATGCTGACTTGTGGCCAATAGGCCCGAGCTGCGTTAACCACATTGTACTGGACAGTTTTCTCTATCAGACCATACTGACGAATCATTGGATAATTGTCGCGTGCCAACCGGCGACAATCTTCCAATGTAAGCTGTGCACACAACGGAAACGAACAAACGACCGTATAGACAAGAAACAATAAAACACATCTTTTCATAAACATGATAATTTATTAAAATCAATCATGTCGCAAAGATAAAGGGAAACTGAACAGATATACATTCTTTTGCTCAGCAATTCTGTCCTATTTGTACAATATTTCTTCTTTTTCTTCTTCAATCAACCTTTTTTCTTGCTTTTATATGCATATTTGCAAAAAAAAATCTATGAACAGACAGAAACCGATAGACCTGACTCTGAACTTTCTGAACGAAATGGGAGTGGCCACCGACAACGACTACGCCTTTATCAACCGCGAAATGGGCATCGTGAGCAGTATGTACGAAATGAACAACCGTTTCTTTCACGTAGGCCAGCCCTACCGTGCCAAAGAAGTACGCATTCTGAGAGGCATTAAAGGCTGTGCGCGCATGTCCGTCAATCTGATGGAATATACCATCAAAGAACATACCATCGGACTCATCCCGCCCAACGCCCTGCTACAAATTGTGGACATCAGCAGCGACTACGACATCCAGGCACTGGCTGCCGACAGCAATTTCATCCCTACTCAGCAACACAGCATCCTGACGGACTGGCATACTCAGCAGGCTGTATTTCTGGATAATCATGTAGAGGAATGGCAGCGGACAGGTACTTACTTCTCGCTGATCTGGGAGGCCGTACACCTGCAGCCCTACCGTCGCGAAGTGGTGCAGCACCTCATTACCTCGCTGCTATACAACTTCCATTACCTACAGGCCGACAGCCGACGTGACGAACTGCTCCGCCCCTCGCGCCACGAGGAACTGTTCCGACGTTTCATCACGCTGGTCAACGAGCACTGCAAGACACAGCGCACCACCGCCTTCTACGCCGACCGCCTCTGCCTGTCGCCCCGCTACCTGAGTTCCGTCATCCGCAACGTCAGCGGACGCACCGTCGTGGAGTGGGTCAACCAAGCCGTCATCCTCGAAGCCAAGGTACTGCTGAAGCACAGCGATCTGCTCACCTATCAGATAGCCGACGAACTACACTTCCCGAACCCATCGTTCTTCAGCAAATTCTTCAAGCGGATGACGGGCATGACGCCGCAGGAGTATCAGCGGACGTAAAAAACACTGCACTGTTACCGAACCCATTTAATCCCGAAGCGACTTCATATCGTCGCCCAGCTTCTTCATGTCTTCGACAAACTTTTTCCATTCGTCGGAGCTGAACGCACGTTCCAGGTCCTTCAAGTCGATATGAGATTCCTGAATGCCCATCGCCTGCAAGTCTTCCAAGCGATAGCCTCGGGAAGGAGCGACGTATCCACTGGTGTTCTGGTAGAGCAGGATGTTCTGCACGTCCTTGGTCGTCATCTCCCCTTCCAGGTAAACGAACTTCAGCGAGGCGGCCCCGTTGGTTACCATTATCAGCTCCTTCACCTTGTCGCCCTTGCGGCTGACGTAGAACTCGGAGGAAGACACCGTGCCCTTCTGCTTCATCAGCAGCTCGTAGCGCGAGGACTTCACCAGTTCGCGGATGTCTTTCAGCAAATCCGATTTGATCATTTTGTCCATCGTCGAGACAATCTGCACCGAGTTCAGCTGCGAAGCCGCCTTGCCGATGTAGATGTCTTTCGTGAACAGGCTGGGGTTCATCTCCAGCATGGCTTTGGAGATATAGACGGACGACACGTTCTTCCTGTCACTGTATTTCTTGAACAACTCCTGTTGGGCCTGGCCCAGCAACGGTAATGCCAGCAGTAGGCTGACCAAAAACAATTTGACGGTTTTCATAACAATTGATGGTTTTTATTTGGATAATTCTTGTTTCACTTCCTGCTGCACCACGTCCATCTGCGACTGCACTTCCTGCATCTGCTCGATGCCGGCCCTCCAGTTGCTCGACATCTCGCTGAACGTAGCCTGTAGCATGCGATAAGCGTCCTGCGGGTCGCTGAAGGTGTCGAGCGGCGTGGGCGGCACAGGTTTCTTCTCCATCGTGGTCACGCCCCACCCGATGCCCATCAGCACCAGGAACGTGGCTGCCACGCCGGCCGCCCAGCGCCAGTTGCGGCGCGTATGGTTGGGACGGAGGAAGTGCGGCAGCTCCTCGTCCTTGCGGTCTATCAGGCGCGACAGCTTCTCTTCCAGCCCTTCAGGCACGGGTATTTCCTGTGGACTCTCCTCCTCCAGAGCCGCCAACAGCCTGCGGTCGGACTCCAGATGTTCGGGCACGTCCTCCGTGCGCAAGGCTTCCTTCAACCTGTTTTCTTCGTGCTCGTCCGTTGTCCCTTCGTAGTAGGCAGCGAGCAACCGTTCCATTTCATCGACTTTCATAGTTGTTCCATTTAGTAAATTCTTCACGTATCTTCTTTCTCGCCCTCGACAGGAGCACACGGACGTTCACCGCGTTCAGTCCCGTCAGTCGCTCCACCTCTTCGTAGGAGCATCCCTTCACATCGCGCAGCATCATCACCATCCGCTGTTGCCGAGGCAGACGGGCTATCAACGTCCTCACCAGCTGCGCGTCGTCCTTCGCCTCGCGGCCGTCGGCGGGCAGTGCGTTCTGTGCGTCGGTCAGGGGCAGGTGCTGCCTATCGGAAAGGTATTTGCCCGAGCGCAGCAGGTCGAAACACATGTTCTTCACCAGCGTGACGGCAAAGGCTTCGGGATTGCTGATGAGCGTCAGCTCCTCGCGCTTGCTCCACAGCTTCAGGTAAGCTTCCTGAATGAGGTCCTCGGCGTCTTCGGCGTTCTCCAGCAACCTGCAGGCCACTCCGTACAGCTTGGCGTGGCAGGGCAAAAACATTCGTTTGAAACTCTCGGCATCCATGTGCTCTTTCTTCTATTCTTCTTTTATCAGTCCTATACCCATCAGACGTAAGGGCGAAGTGTTTTGTTACAGAGACTACCTGTTTTTTTTATGATTGAAGGTAGATCAAAATAGAAAAGTCCGTAGTTACGGCGCTAATGTTCATGGTTACGGCGCTGAAGTCCATAGTTACGGCGCTGAAGTTGCACTCTGTCCAAACGCAGATGCAACAGTAAAAAAACAAATGGGCTGCCCCGAAAGACAGCCCATTCATATAACGGTTCGCGCGGAAGCTCGAATTACTTATACTCCGCCCACGACTTGATGCCCAAGTCATCCACCGACATCGTGCAGAAGGCATTGATGAAGGCGCTGGCCAGACGGGCGTTGGTGATGAGCGGGATGTTGAGGTCGATGGCTGCACGGCGTATCTTGTAGCCGTTGCTCAGCTCGCCCGCCGTCAGGTTCTTGGGGATGTTGACCACCATGTCGATTTCCTTCTTGTGGAGCATGTCGAGCGCCTGGGGCTGACCATCCTCGCTGGGCCAATAGACGCGGGTGTTCTCCACGCCGTTCTCGGTGAGGAACTTCGACGTGCCGCCCGTGGCGAAGAGCTTGTAGCCCTTGCGCTGCAGCTGACGGGCTGCCTGAAGCATGTCCACCTTCTGCTCCGTGGAACCGGTGGACAGCAGGATGTTCTGCTGCGGGATGCGGTAGCCCACGGAAAGCATGGCCTTGAGCACGGCACACGAGGTGTCGTCGCCGATGCAGCCCACCTCGCCCGTCGAGGCCATATCGACGCCCAGCACGGGGTCGGCCTTCTGCAGACGGTTGAAGGAGAACTGCGAGGCCTTGATACCCACGTAGTCCAGGTCGAAGAGGTTCTTGTCCGGCTTCTCTACGGGGATGCCCAGCATGACCTTCGTGGCCAGCTCGATGAAGTTGAGCTTCAGCACCTTGCTGACGAAGGGGAACGAACGCGAGGCACGGAGATTACACTCGATGACCTTGATGTCGTTGTCGCGCGCCAGGAACTGGATGTTGAAAGGGCCGGAGATGTTCAGCTCCTTGGCTATCTCGCGGCTGATGCGCTTGATGCGGCGCACGGTCTCCACGTAGAGCTTCTGCGGCGGGAACTGGATGGTGGCGTCGCCCGAGTGCACGCCGGCAAACTCGATGTGCTCGGAGATGGCGTAGGCGATGATTTCGCCGTTCTGTGCCACGGCATCCATCTCCACCTCCTTGGCGTGCTCGATGAACTGGCTCACCACCACGGGGTGCTTCTTCGATACGTTGGCGGCCAGCTGGAGGAAGCGCTCCAACTCTTCCTGGTTGGAGCAGACGTTCATGGCGGCACCACTGAGCACATACGACGGACGTACAAGCACGGGGAAACCTACCTTTTGGATGAAGGCGTTGATGTCTTCCATCGACGTCAGCGCGCTCCACTCGGGCTGGTCCACGCCGATGCGGTCGAGCATGGCGGAGAACTTGTCGCGGTCTTCGGCATTGTCGATGCTCTTGGCCGAGGTGCCGAGGATACGGACCTGCTGCGCGTCGAGACGCAGGGCCAGGTTGTTCGGTATCTGACCGCCGGTAGAGACGATGACGCCATGCGGGTTCTCCAGGTCAAGGATGTCCATGACACGCTCGAAGGTGAGCTCGTCGAAGTAGAGGCGGTCGCACATGTCGTAGTCGGTGGAGACGGTCTCGGGATTATAGTTGATCATCACACTGCGGTAACCTTCTTTGCGGATGGTGTTCAGGGCCTGCACGCCGCACCAGTCGAACTCCACGCTGGAGCCGATGCGGTAGGCGCCCGAACCGAGCACGACGATGCTGCGGTGGTCGCCCAGGTAGCGGACGTCGTTGGCCGTGCCGCTGTACGTCAGGTACAGGTAGTTGGTCTGCGCCGGATATTCGGCGGCCAGCGTGTCTATCTGCTTCACCACGGGCACGATGCCACGCTCCTTGCGGTGGTGGCGCAGGGTGATGATGGCGTCTTCCATATCACCCTCCATGCCGATGGCGCGGGCCACCTGGAAGTCGGAAAAGCCCTGACGTTTGGCCTTACGCAGCAGGTCGTCGGGCAGGTCGGAAAGCAGCTTGTGGTTGCCTGCCCACTCGTGCAATTCCTTCGAGGTGCGCATGATGTTCATCAGCTTCTCCAGGAACCAGCGATCTATCTTGGTCAGTTCGTGTATCTGGTCTACGGTGTAGCCGGCACGGAAGGCTTTCGAGATGACGAAAATACGTTTATCGGTCGGCTCGCGCAGTGCCTTGTCTATGTCGAGAATGACGAGTTCCTTGTTCTCTACAAAGCCGTGCATGCCTTGGCCTATCATACGCAGGCCTTTCTGAATGGCTTCCTCGAAGGTGCGGCCGATGGCCATGACCTCGCCCACGGACTTCATCGACGAACCCAGCTCCTTGTCTACGCCGTGGAACTTGCCGAGGTCCCAGCGCGGTATCTTGCACACTACGTAGTCCAGCGCAGGCTCGAAGAAAGCCGAAGTAGTCTTGGTCACGGAGTTCTTCAGGTCGAACAGTCCGTAGCCCAAGCCCAGCTTGGCGGCCACAAATGCCAGCGGATAGCCGGTAGCTTTCGACGCCAGAGCCGACGAGCGGCTAAGGCGGGCATTGACCTCGATGACGCGGTAGTCCTCGGACTGCGGGTCGTAGGCATACTGCACGTTACACTCGCCCACGATGCCGATGTGGCGGATGATGCGGATGGCCAGCTCGCGCAGTTTGTGGTAGTCGGTGTTCGACAGTGTCTGGCTGGGGGCGATGACGATGGACTCGCCTGTGTGGATGCCCAGCGGGTCGAAGTTCTCCATGTTGCAGACGGTGATGCAGTTGTCGAAGCGGTCGCGCACCACCTCGTACTCCACTTCCTTCCAGCCGCGGAGGCTCTTCTCGACGAGCACCTGGGGCGAGAAGGAGAAGGCTTTCTCCACCAGCACGTTCAGCTCTTCCTCGTTGTCGCAGAAGCCCGAACCCAGTCCGCCCAGCGCATAGGCGGCGCGGACGATGACGGGATAGCCCAGCGCGGCGGCGGCGCGGCGGGCGTCTTCGGCGTTCTCCACGGCCTCGCTCTTGATGGTCTTCACATCGATTTCGTTCAGTTTCTCAACGAAGAGTTCGCGGTCTTCGGTGTCGATGATGGCCTGCACGGGGGTACCCAGCACCTGGACGCCGTACCGCTCGAGCACGCCTTCCTTGTAGAGGGCCACACCACAGTTCAGCGCCGTCTGCCCGCCGAAGGCCAGCATGATGCCGTCCGGCCGCTCCTTCTCGATGACCTTCTCGACGAAGTACGGGGTGACGGGCAGGAAGTAAATCTGGTCGGCCACGCCCT
>DXAV01000091.1 GCA_019116805.1 Candidatus Bacteroides merdavium
GTGTCACGGCAAGCGCTACAACCGCGAGACGCTGGAGGTGCGCTACAAGGGCAAGTCCATTGCCGACGTGCTTGACATGACCATCAACCGTGCCGTGGAGTTCTTCGAAAACGTGCCGCAGATACTGAACAAGATCAAGGTGCTGCAGGACGTGGACCTGGGCTACATCAAGCTGGGACAGTCGAGCACCACGCTCTCGGGCGGCGAGAGCCAGCGTGTGAAGCTGGCTACGGAGCTTTCCAAGCGCGATACGGGCAAGACGCTCTATATTCTGGACGAACCTACGACGGGCCTGCATTTCGAGGATATACGGGTGCTGATGAACGTTCTGGAGCGGCTGGTGGACAAGGGCAACACGGTGATTGTCATCGAGCATAATCTGGATGTCATCAAGATGGCCGACTACATCATCGACATGGGGCCTGATGGCGGCAGGAACGGAGGAGAAGTCCTGGCGTGCGGAACGCCTGAAGAAGTGGCGATGTGCGGTAAGGGCTATACGCCGAAGTTCCTGCGGGAAGAATTGAAAATGAAATAAGAATGTGTTGTACTTTTCTTTTGCCTTGACGCAAAAGAAAAGATACCAAAAGAAAAGGTCAAGGGCTGAACCTCCGGGGCTACTCCGATTAGGCCCGGGCTGCGCTTCATAATAGGAATTGCCATCACGAACGCAGCCGTGTTCAACGGTGAATAGAGATGATATTAGCTATTTATCATTTTATCAGAAACACGCGCAGGGCTCTCCGGCCTCACTGGAAGGGCGTGAAGCGGAGGGAGTCGGACGGACGTCAAGAAGGACAGGCTATTTGAGCGCAGCGAGTTCCTGTCCTTTAGTCCGGCAGACTTCTGAAGTAGCTCCGGAAGTGCAGACGGTGCCCTTTCTTTTTGGTATCTTTTTCTTTCGGACAAGCGAAAGAAAAAGTACAGACAGCGGTAAGCGAAAGAAAAAGTACAGATAACTAAATAATAAAGAAGAAACGATGAAAAAGATCAATAAAACCAATGCCGCAAGGCTACTGGACAAGGCCAAGATAGCCTACGAGCTGATCCCCTACGAGGTGGACGAAAGCGACCTGAGCGCGGTGCACGTAGCCGCCAGCCTGGGCGAAGACATCAACTGCGTGTTCAAGACCCTTATCCTGCACGGCGACAAGACAGGCCACTTCGTCTGCGTCATTCCCGGCGAGCAGGAAGTCGATCTGAAGCTGGCCGCCAAGGTGTCGGGCAACAAGAAGTGCGACCTCATCCCCGTAAAGGAACTGTTGCCCCTGACGGGCTACATCCGTGGCGGCTGTTCGCCCATCGGGATGAAGAAGCCTTTCCCCACGTACATCCACGAGACGTGCCTCCAGTTTCCCTACATCTACATCAGCGCGGGCGTGCGTGGCCTCCAGCTGAAGCTCGACCCGAAGGATTTGATTAAGGAAACGGGAGCGGAAGTTTGTCTGCTTTTTTAGGAAATATGGGGTAAAAGTTCTATATTTGCACGAAATAATTTAATTTTTTATTAATCTTAAATACTCTACACTTATGTTTGAAGGGCAACCTAAAGGTCTTTACGCCTTGGCGCTCGCCAATACCGGTGAACGTTTCGGCTACTACACGATGCTGGCCATCTTTGTTTTGTTTCTGAAGGCCAACTTCGGCTTGTCGGCAGCTATGGCCGGCACGATTTATTCTACGTTTCTGGCATTAGTTTATTTCCTTCCGTTCATCGGCGGTATCCTGGCCGACAAGTTCGGTTACGGCAAGATGGTGAAGATCGGTATCGTCGCCATGTTTGCAGGCTACGTGCTGCTGGCACTCCCGCTGGGCAGCGGAACTATGGCGCTGATTGCCATGTTTGCCGCGCTGGTGGTGATCAGTAGCGGAACGGGTCTGTTCAAAGGCAACTTGCAGGTGATGGTGGGCAATCTGTATGACTCGCCCGAATATGCCTCCAAGCGTGACTCGGCTTTCAGTATCTTCTATATGGCCATCAATATCGGTGCCTTGTTTGCTCCTACAGCGGCTGTAGCCATGATGGAGTATGCACAGAGGAATTTCGGTGTGAGCCATGAAGATTCCTATCATTTCGCCTTTGCCGTGGCTTGTGTGTCGCTGATTATCTCCATGATGATCTACTATGGTTTCCGCAGCACTTTCAAGCACGTGGAAGGCAGTGGCAAGAAGGCCGGCAACAAGCAGGATGCGGCTGTCGAGGAACTTTCTCCGCGTGAGACGAAGGACCGCATCGTGGCCCTCTGTCTGGTGTTTGCCGTGGTTATCTTCTTCTGGATGGCTTTCCATCAGAACGGTCTGACGCTGACTTACTTTGCCGACGAGTTTACGGCCAAGAGCTCGGTAGGGCTGGAAAGCATGATGTTCAGCGTGTGGAACCTGGTGGCTGTTATCTTCATCGTATATGCCCTGTTCTCCCTGTTCCAGTCGAAGACGGGCAAGGGTAAGGCCATTTCGGGTGTCGTTATCCTGCTGGCTGTTCTCTTCCTGGTATATCAGTATTCTACAATCGAGGGTGCTACACCGGTGGATGCCCCCATCTTCCAGCAGTTCAACCCCTTCTTCGTGGTGGCTCTGACGCCGGTTTCGATGGCTATCTTCGGTTCGCTGGCCCGCAAGGGTAAGGAACCTTCGGCTCCCCGCAAGATCGGTCTGGGTATGCTGGTGGCAGCCTGCGGCTATGTATTGATGATGTTCGCTTCCTTCGGCCTGCTGACGCCCAATGCTCAGGCAGCTGCCGTAGAGTCCGGTACGGCTGCGTTCGTATCGCCCAACTGGCTGGTATCTACTTATCTGGTGTTGACATTTGGCGAGCTGTTGCTCTCTCCGATGGGTATCTCGTTCGTATCGAAGGTGGCTCCTCCGAAGTATAAGGGAATGATGATGGGTGGTTGGTTTGTGGCTACTGCCATCGGTAACTACCTGACGGCTGTGGCAGCCTGGTTGTGGGGTGACCTCGACCTGTGGATTGTATGGGGCGTCCTGATGGGCCTCTGTCTGCTGGCTGCTCTGTTCATCTTCTCGGTGATGAAGAAACTGGAAAAGGTGGCTTAAAGAGCTACGAGTTAAGAGCTACGAGCTACGAGTTAAGAGCTACAAGCTACGAGCTACGAGTTACGAGTGACAAGTGATAAATGGTACGGGCTACAGGTTGCAAAGAAACATGCAACTTGTAGCCCGTACTTCTTGTAGCTTGTAGCTCATCACTCGTAGCTCATCACCCGTAGCTCGTAGCTCATCACTCGTAGCTCGTAGCTCGTAGCTTGTAGCTCTTAACTCGTAGCTCGTAGCTCGTAGCTCGTAGCTCATCACTCGTAGCTAAATCTCCATCCCCATGATATAATCGTTCATGTAGTAGCCGTTGCCGATGGGGAAGTCGCCTTCGCGCACCTTCGTCATGCCCATGTGCTGGTAGAAGCCGAGGGCAGGATTGTGGCGGTTGACGTTGAGCTCCATGCGGCAGGGAGCGGGATGCACTTCCTTGATGTACTTGATGGCCTCGCGGAAGAGGAAGCTGCCGCAATGGGCTTTCTGGAAGTAGGGCAGGACGTAGATCTTCTGGAGGTGGAAGAGGTCTTCGCCTTCGGGCTGGACGGACACATAGCCCGCCGCTTCGCACTCTTCGTAGGCCAGGAGATAGACGTGGCCTTCTTCTTCCATCTGCTTGCGGATGTTTTCGGGGGAATACATCCAGTCCATCATGTAGTCAATCTATTCTGGAGTCAGGATGTTCTTGTAGGTCTGAGGAAAGACTTGCCAGGCCAGCTTGTTGATGAGCTGGCAGTCGGCGGTATCTGCTTTTCGGATGGTAAACATAGTGTTGTATTTTTAGTAGTTTGACGATTTTTTTTTCTTTCCGGCTCAGGTATGCGATTGCCCGATGGGCGGAAAATCCCTGCAAGTTATCAAGATTTTCCGGGATGTGCAAACAGGCGTCGCAGAAATATGTTTTCTTTTACTTAGGTATGATTGTTGCATCTCATGAGTCTTTCTGTTAATTTGTACTAATATATAGTAGTATGTAATGCAAGGTACTAAAATAATACATATATTTGTGCCATACAAAATAGATAAGTGAACCAAACGTTTAAAGAAATAGAATATGAATGTGGACAACGTAAAGTCGCAGATGCGTAAAGGGATGCTGGAGTACTGCATCATGCTGTTGCTGCACAAGGAGCCGGCCTACGCCTCGGACATCATCCAAAAGCTGAAGGAAGCTCGGCTGATTGTGGTGGAAGGGACACTCTATCCGCTGCTGACCCGCCTGAAGAACGACGACCTGCTGGGATATGAGTGGATCGAGTCAACACAAGGACCGCCACGGAAATACTATCGGCTGACATCGAAAGGAGAGGGGTTCCTGCAGGAACTGGAAACAGCCTGGCAGGAACTGAACGAAACGGTGGAGCACATCCGCCGGAACTGAGAAGAAAAGAATATCGTAAACTTTTAAAACAAACATATCACAATGAAAAAGACATTGACTGTAAACCTGGGTGGAACGGTGTTCAACATTGACGAAGATGCCTACCGCCTGTTGGACAACTACCTGATGAACCTGAAAGCTCACTTCCGCAAGGAGGCGGGAGCGGACGAGATAGTGGACGACATCGAACGCCGCATTTCCGAACTGCTGGCCGAGAAACTGGCCGGAGGACGTCAGGTGATTACACTGACGGATGTGGAAGAGGTAATAGCCCGTATGGGCAAGCCCGAAGAAATGGATGATGCGGACGAGGCAAGCCATACGGCGGGAAATGCCGGAGGATATGGTGCCGGCTCGTGGACACGGAACGAGGAGACGGTGAAGGTGCGCCGCAGACTGTTCCGTAATCCGGATGACAAGATGCTGGGAGGTGTGTGCAGCGGTCTGGCGGCTTATCTGGGCTGGGACACGACACTGGTGCGCCTGCTGCTGTTCGTTATCCTGATATTCGGCTACGGTACGCTGATACCTATCTATATCGTCTGCTGGCTGATTATCCCCGAAGCCCGTACGGCTGCCGAGAAGCTGAGTATGTACGGCGAGGCGGTGACGGTGGAGAATATCGGCAAGACGGTGACCGGAGGTTTCGAACGGATGGCTGACGGCGTGAACAGCTACATGCGTTCCGGCAAGCCCCGTACTCTGTTGCAGCGGATTGGGGATGCACTGGTGACGCTGGCCGGGTGGATACTGAAAGTGGGGCTGATCGTACTGATTGTCATTTGCAGTCCGGTATTGTTTGCCCTGGGCATCGCCTTTGTGGCCTTGTTGTTTGCGGCTATCATGGTGGCTGTAGGAGGGGGAGCAGCCTTGTTCTCACTCTTCCCCACAATGGACATTATGTTGCCTTCTTCACCGTTCGAGGCCATTGCGATGTACATTGCCGGTATTCTGCTGGTGGCCATTCCGCTGCTCAGCCTGCTGCATACACTGTTCCGTAACCTGCTGAAGTGGCAACCCATGTCCGGAGGCCTGAAGTGGACACTGCTGATACTCTGGGTAGTCAGTGCCGTCGTGTTTGTATTGTGTTTCACGTTGGGTGGCTTGTCCTTCCCCGACTTCTATATGGGACAGGAATATTTGTCGGTGTGACGGCAGCTGTTCATATAAAAAAAAGAGGCATCTTCCGGTGCCTCTTTTTTTGTATGTTTCCGTTTCTTATTTCTTCAGCCACTTGTCCAGCCACTCGAAGAACACGCGCTGCCACAGCACGCCGTTCTGGGGTCTCAGTACCCAGTGGTTTTCGTCGGGATAGATCAGCAGTTCGGCCGGCACGCCACGCATCTTGGCGGCGTCGAAGGCTGCCATGGCCTGGTTGGCCAGGATGCGGTAGTCTTTCTCGCCGTGGATGCAGAGGATGGGGGCATCCCACTTGTCCACGAACTTGTGAGGCGAGTTGGCGAAGGTGCGTTGGGCTGTGGCGTTGTCTTTTTCCCAGTAGGCACCGCCCATGTCCCAGTTGGCAAACCATTTCTCTTCCGTCTCCAGGTACTGCATCTCCATGTTGAAGATACCGTCGTGGGCGATGAAGGCCTTGAAGCGCTTGTCGTGATGTCCGGCCAGCCAATAGACGGAGAAGCCTCCGAAGCTGGCACCTACGCAGCCCAGGCGGTCCTTGTCAACAAACGGTTCCTTGGCCATTTCGTCGATGGCCGTAAAATAGTCTTTCATGCACTGGCCTCCGTAGTCGCCGCTGATGGCTTCGTTCCATTCCACTCCGAAGCCCGGCAGGCCGCGGCGGTTGGGAGCCACGATGATGTAGTCGTTGGCTGCCATAATCTGGAAGTTCCAGCGGTAGCTCCAGAACTGGCTGACGGGACTCTGCGGGCCTCCTTCGCAGAAGAGCAGGGTAGGATACTTCTTGTTGGGATCGAACTGGGGCGGATAGATGACCCACGTCAGCATCTGCTTGCCGTCGGTGGTCTTCATCCAGCGGCCTTCTACGTGGCCCATGTCGAGCTGGTCGTAGATGTGCTTGTTCTCGGTCGTGAGCTGCGTGGCCTGTGCGAAGGCCTCACCCTGGCGGGTCTTGTCCACGGCATAGATTTCGTCGGCCATGCTCATGGAGTGGCGGGTGGTCATCAGCTTGTCACCACAGAGGGCGATGGAGCCGTAGTCGTGCATGCCTTCGGTGAGCTGTACCACCTGCTCGGGCTGGTCGAGGGCGATGTAATAAATCTGTTCTTCGCCGTGCCATACGCCTAGGAAGTAGATGCCTTTTGAGTCGTCGTTCCATACAAAGGAGTCAACATTCGAGGGATAGGACTGGCTGAGGAACTTCTTTTCGCCCGTCTGGCGGTCCATGATGAAGAGGCGGTTCCAGTCGGATTCGTAACCGTCGCGCTCCATGCTCTGCCAGGCAATGTAACGGCCGTCGGGCGAGTATTGCGGATTGGTGTCGTAACCCATGTTTCCCTCGGTAATGTTACGGGTTTGCTTGCTGGTTACGTCATAAATATAGATGTCTGAGTTGGTGGAGATGGCATATTCGAGGCCGGTCTTCTTGCGGCAGGTATAGGCCACTTCCTTGCCGTCGGGACTCCAGGCCAACTGCTCGATACCTCCGAAGGGCTTCATGGGGCTTTCGTAGGGTTCGCCTTCGAGGATATCCTTCACGTTGCTGATGGCCGATCCGTCGAAGTCGGCTACAAACGGATGGGGGGCAGTTGTTACCCACTCGTCCCAGTGCTTGTACATCAGGTCGGTGACGATGATGCCTGTCGTTTTGTCCAGGTCGGGATACTTGTCCTGTGTACTGGGCACCGTTTTTACTTGGGCGATGAAGAGCAGGCGCTTCTCGTCGGGACTGAAGGCAAAGCCTTCGATGTCGCCTTCATACTGGGTCAGCTGGCGGCGTTCCGTACCGTCAGGATTCATTTCCCACACCTGACTGCTGCCGCTTTCGCTGCTCAGGTAAGCCAGCTTTGTGCCTCCCTTTATCCAGGTGGGCTGGCCTTCGTGCCACGTCGTATGGGTCAGCTGCGTATTGGCGCTGCCGTCGGCGTTCATCACGAAAAGTTCGGTATTGCTCTTGTTCTGGGGTACACTGTAGTAGCTCACGGTGTAGGCCACCTGCTTGGCGTCGGGCGAAGGGGTCACACTTCCGATGCGTCCCATGGCCCAAAGGGCTTCGGGCGTCATGCGGCGGTTCTCGATGCGGATGTCCGAGCGTCCGATGAGGTCTGCGCCGCCTTCTTTCGTGGCTTCGGACGAGCTGCCGCACGAAGCCAGTGTCATCACTGCTGACATAAGTAAAAGGTTGGTTGGTTTCATATAACTATTTTTTCAGTTTGATTGTCTGTCTGCAAAGGTAGGTATTCGTCCCGAAAAAACATTGCTTTCCTCCGATTATTAGAACCATTCCTTGAAAGCAGGAACACGGGCTTTGCTGATGAGGACCTTTTCGTCTTCTATAAAGCATCTGTACGGCCATCGGCGGTACCTTACGTTGCAGGAGTTCCTGCGGGTAGTCCAGGTAGCAGGTGCCGGTGACGATGCAGGCAATCAGGATGTCCCTCAGCGGGTGCAGGTAATGGTGGAGCATGGCTGTGATGGCCGGCACCTCGAAATGCTGGTGGACATAGACAAACCCTTTCCCAAGCAGATTGCACACAATCAATGTGACTACGAACGTAACGGCGACCCTTTTCCAGCCAAGTTCCCTGACAGGGTTGTCGGGCATCATCATGCGGATGTTCAGGAAGAAGAGCAGCAGGATGGAAAGATAAGTGAACAGAATTTCGTAACTGACATTGACCCAATGAACGTCCGGAAACAGACTGCTGCCCGATACGGGGTCGGACAGCGCAATCAGTTCGGGCAGATGCATGAGGAACGCCACCAGAATGGCGATGGCGTTCAGCATCAGCAGAAATCTTTTATGGATGCGAAACAACTTCATGCGGCAAAGTTATTAGTGGTGCGATAAGAACCACTAATAAACATAGATGATGAATGCTGAAATTGTAATTGTTACAAAGTTATTGGTCTTACAATTCCTGTTTCCACGAATGTCGTTGAAACGTTCAAATTGGCAGTTGAAATGCACAATAGGCAAGGTGATTTGCACCGTATCTCAAGTTTTTTTCTAACTTTGCAAAGAAAAAACACCCTGCCCTGATGATAGATGTCTATAAACCTGAAATAGCCGAACTGCTGGTACTGGTAGAGAAAGCCTACCCCAAGTCGTTGCACACTTCTACCGATTTCGATGAGTTTTCCCTGCATCTGAAGCGCGAGATGAATGAAAGTGTGTCCACCTCCACGCTGAAACGTTTGTGGGGATACGTAGGCGACACGCATTTGCCTCGCATGCAGACGCTCGACGTGCTGGCGCGCTATATCGGTCATGCCGGTTTCAAGCAGTTCTGTGCCTGGCTGAAGACCAGTACGGCCTACAATTCTTCGTTTTTCTCCGCCCATCAGATTTCGGCCAAGGAACTGGAGCCCGGAGCGGAAGTGGAAATAGGCTGGTCGCCCAACCGCTACCTGCGCCTGCGTTATCAGGGCAACGACTTGTTTGAAGTGGAGGAAGCCCGCCAGTCCAAGCTGTTGGAGGGTGACCGTTTTGAAGCTGTCTCCTTTCTGATGGGGCAACCTCTGTTCCTGCCCTATGTACTGCGCGGTGGGACACGTCTTTCGCCTTTTATTGCCGGACGGAATGGAGGGCTCACCTTATTAAACAGTTTGAAACATGGCAGATAATGAAATCTCATCCGGCTTTCTGGATGCCGACGTGCTGTCCGGCGAACAGAGTTTTACGGATATAACGGAAGTCTATGTGTCGGTTTCGGGTTTCGGACGCCTGTTCCGTTGCCAGCGTTACAACCGCCTGCACATGCTGAAAGCACTTAAACCGGCCTATATCGGCAATCCTTTTTATGAACAGGCATTGCGGAAGGAGTTTGACATCAGCTACCAGCTGGAGCATCCGCATGTCTGCCGGGCACTGGGGTGGGAGACCATTTCCGGTTTGGGGCATTGCATCGTCATGGAGTATATTGACGGACTGAGCTTACGGGAATTCATGGCACAGGGAAAACTGACCCCGGAATTGGCCCGGAAGTTCGTGCAGGAGCTTTGCAGCGCTTTGGGCTATCTGCACGGCAAGCAGATTGTACATCGCGACTTGAAACCCGAGAATATCCTGGTGACCTACAACGGAAACAACATCAAGCTGATTGACTTTGGATTGTCCGACTGCGATGACTACGATGCCTTGAAGCTGCCTGCCGGAACACGTTATTATCTGGCTCCTGAAGCCTTGAATCCCGGGCAACCTCTGGACCTGAGGGCAGACATTTATTCGCTGGGCATCATTATCGGTGAAATGGCCGAATTGCTGGGGGACAAACAACTGGCGGCTGTGTCGAGGCGGTGCACCCGCCGGCGTCCGGAGGACCGCTATCCGTCGGCTTCTGCCGTGGCGCGCAATATGGCCGATAGCCGTCCGTATCCCCATCTTTACCGCTGGGTGGCAGCTGTTGGAGTGCTGTTGCTGGTTGCCGGGGGCTATACCTATTATAATAGCCGCGGCACAGTTCTTCCGCCGACCGATTTCCCAGTGTATGGCAACTATTCCTTGCCGGTCGATACGTGGGCACAGCTGACGGACAGCATAGGCGTGGAGAGGGCGGTAACGTCTGAATATCCGGTTCCGGCACAACGGCAGTCGGCTGCCTGCGAACACTGTCGTGAGGCGTTGTACGAACTGCGCGAAGTTCGTTGATGTTTTGCAGGTCCATTTGGCAGATATTTCAGCTTGTGTGTAGGCTGTCTCCAGCTTGCCTGTTTCTTTTACCCAGCTTTTACGGATGCTTTCCCCAGCTTAAACGGACACTTTCCCCAGCTTAAACGGACGCTTTCCCCAGCTTAAACGAATGCTTTATCCAGCTTAAACGAATGCTTTATCCAGCTTAAACAACGCTTGTGCAATGTTCAGACAGAAAGCGAATGAATGGAGAAGTGGTTTGGGGATTGCACCTACAAAGCAGGATAAAGGGCTGAAAATATAAGATTTACTCTAAAGGCAAATAAAAACACTATAAGATAAGGGATTATCGGGAAAATCCTTTATCTTTGTAATTGGATTGAGGTAACTCTGTCCAAGACATACGAGAAAAAGAAGAAGCGTTATGCTTATCTTGTACTTGAAAACGTAGGAAATTTTCAGATTGGATACAAGGATAGCATAGTGGTTCTCACGCTATAGCGTGGGCTGCTATTGTTACATCTGTATCCAAGGTTTCCTACGACCTTCAAGTAAAGAGTGTGGCATACAGTTCCACGCTTGAACCTAAGTATGATTTATATCAATCTGATATACAGTTGCAATCTATTATTTTCTTGCAGATTTGATACCAAATAGCTCCCAAGCGTATGTTTTATTGAGGAGGATAACTAAAACTATATATAGTTCTGTATGCCGCTATATTTCGAGGATAGTAATACGGAAAATAGGTTTATGCTGACTTTATTAATCTATGTATAACTAGCCTAATGTCAGATATTGTTTTTCTAACTCTGGTTTCATGCTCTTTCAAAAATTGTTGGGATATTACGAAATTCGCTTCTTGCATGTCACCATCTGTAAGCCATTTCCAATAAGACGTTGCTAAATTTTGTATTGCATTTTTATCATCCATAAATTTAGGAAAAGATTCTTTGATTTCTTCTAGTATCATATCTGAAATGACATCCCCTCTGTGAAATGTCATTCTAATATCAGTTTTAGCATCATCTAGGGATATTTCACCTTTGCTAAGTTGTTCTAAAATAGACATATTCCTACTATACACATCGCAAAGTTCCATTAAATCTTTGGATATTATATCGCGAGCTACATCCCTTTTATTCAGAGAGTTGCCTAAATATACAACAGCAATTGTTAGTGCAGTTGTAATAATGAGCATTAATGTATCGATAATATTTATCTCATAGTTTATACATCCTTTAATAAAGGACAAGATTACTAGAGTTACAACTATTCCTATTGCAACTCCACTAGCATATTTAAGTAGTTCTTTCATTACCTGTCTCTTTTGGTTGGATGTTCTATCTCCGTTATGATACGGTTTTTTCTAATTTCACTTTCATCAGAAATGAAAACAATTGTAGAGAGAACCGCTTCGCTTCCCATTTCTAGAGAAAGTTTACCAAAAGCCCCAGATACAAATGAAGATGGATATCCCCATACTCCATCCAAATTAATGATGAGTTTTACTTTGTTTCTTACTGCTTCTTCAAATTTGGGTTTTAACAATACCTCAAAAAATTCTTCACCAGAATGTGGTCCATCTTTACGATATCGAGCTCCTGGAGAGTCAGAGAAATCAGCCTTTATGTCTATGATAATATCTTTCATATTTCTTTTTTATGTTCAACAACCAAACCAAATATAGAGTGTTTCTTAGTGCAAAGATATCACATTTAATGGTCTAAACGGTTTTCATATTTATTAAAAATACTATATACCTTTGTTTATTGTATCACCGTTTGTTAATTCCCAAAACAGCATAGTACCAGAAAAGTTGTATTCGAGTGCTTCTGCTGTCTTGTCTTTTAAGTTTATTTTTACATCATTACTTATTATATAGGCTCGTGTAAAATATTGAGAATTGCTATTGACAGCTATTTGTGGAATACCCTTACCTCTAATTTTATTGTCTACTTTTTCTCGTGATTTAATTTTGCCGTCAAGAAGGTCGGGTACTAAATCAGTATTATTTTCCAAACCTATAACTTTCTTGATTTTTTTAAATAACTGCACAGGGATACTGTCAAATATGCCAACGCCTAAATCTATAAATGTGTACATCGTGTGTCCATTAGGGGCGTTATAGGTATATAACCACCATTTGAATTGATTTGCATTTGAATTATTACTTGCGTGATTGTTGGTATTTGACATTGCTTCTATTAGCATTTCATATAGATCTGGGAAAGGTTTATTACTTCCAAACACATGTTTTGTTCCTAGTATACATGCGTTTTTTGCTATATCTGATTGTACTTGATAATTGCTTTCTTGATGAAACAAATTAGTATCACTTTTATGCGCAGACTTTAAAACTTTTGTTGCTTTTACATGATTATAAAAGCCAGACTCAATAAATAATCTAAGAAGTTCTGGATCTGCAGGCGCATTTCCCCTAATGCGTCCTCTTTTTCCTAAAAAGGATTCATCATTAGCACATGCGGCAAGTAATGCTATTGCGTCTGAAGATAAAGCTGTTATATGCGACAAATCACATTGAACCTTTTCCTTATTGTGCAATAACGATTTGCATTTTATGAAATATTCTAGAATTTCATTTGTATTATCTATGAATGAAAAGTTTTTAGGAACCTCTAGTTCTACATAAGCTTTACGTTCCCATTCCCGTTGTGCCACAAGCCCTCTTCGCCTATTTTCAAGACGATGCCTACGGCGCAACTTGTAACTTTTGCTTTGACGCTTCATTGTGCGCCTCATTCGTTTGAGTTGATAACGTCGCCTTTTAATCTCTTTTCGGGTTTTATAATTCACAGAATCACAATTTAACGACAACATTATAATTTATTAAACCGCTCTATAAGTGCATTGTTTTATCATATCCACTTTGGCGCATTTATTATTTATTCTACAAAAGTACAAAAACAATCCGAACTATTGAATATAATTCGCTATATTTGCACAATAAAATCGCATCTAAGAATGAAACTAAATAGGATAAAGGCGGTCTTGTCGGACAAAGGTATTTCCCAAACGTGGTTGGCTAAAAAACTGGATAAGAGCTTCAGTATGGTCAATGCCTATGCTTGCAACAGAATCCAGCCTAACTTGGAGACACTGCAGCAAATTGCAGAGATTCTTCAGGTAGACTTAAAAGATCTGATAACAGACAAGGATGAACGGGAATGATGTCCTGTGGACATGTGTTATCTTTTTTAGCGTATAACTTCTGATAATGCAGAAATATAGGAACAGCTATGACACCAGAAGAAAAAGCTAGGCAAAAGATAGATCAGTGGTTCGCCGAGGCAGGTTGGAAAGTAATCAATAGGGAAGATTATGAACCAACCTGTACAGCTGTTGCCATAAGGGAAGGATTGCTGAAGGGTAATCTTGAAGCGGATTATTTCCTTTTCATTAATGGTAAGGCTGTTGGTGTTCTTGAGGCCAAAAGGGAAGATGTGGATGCGCTTTCCGATAAGGTATGTGAGCAGGCGGCATTATATGCCAAAAGCGTTCCTCATATATATCAGACATATCAGAACCCATTGCCTTTTATTTTTACTTCCAATGGGAAGGATCTGTATTTCTGTGATTTCCGCGAGCAGGAGCAAAGTTTCAAACAGATAATGGCTATCCCAACTCCCTATGAGTTGGTCAAACAATTAGGGATAGGTGATTATTTTGCAGGACTTCCGACTTTGCAAAAAAAAGGATTGCGAGATTGCCAGTATGAAGCCGTAACCGAGTTGGAAAAAAGTTTTCGTACTGGGCAAAACCGTGCCTTGATGGTTTTGGCAACTGGTGCAGGCAAAACATATACAGCTTGTCTTGCTGCATACCGTTTGCTATCCTATACTCCTATGAGAAGGATACTGTTTCTGGTGGACAGGAATAATCTCGGTAAGCAAGCGGAAGGAGAGTTCGGGACTTTTCGCTTGACAGAGAACGGAGATGCTTTCAATACTATATTTACGGTGAACAGGCTTCGTTCCTCATCCATACCATCAGACAGTAATGTGATCATTTCGACTATTCAGCGTCTCTTTTCCTTTTTAAAAGGAGAAGCTATCGAAGACAATGATGAAGACGAAAGCGGAGAAACAGCCGAAGAAATCGTTTTGCCGCCTAATCCAAACCTGCCTCATGATTATTTTGATTTGATTATCATAGACGAATGTCATCGGTCCATTTATGGGAACTGGCGGAAAGTATTGGAGTATTTTGATACGGCAAGACTCGTTGGATTGACAGCCACACCTGTACCAGAGACTATGGCGTTCTTCAACAATAACCGTATAGTCAACTATACTCTGGAAAAAAGTATTGTTGACGGCGTAAATGTTGACTGCCGTGTATATAGAATCAAAACACAGGTAACGGAGAATGGCGGTGCCATATTGGAGGGTGAAAAGGTAAAAGAAGAAACACGCTATACAGGAGATATAAAAACCATCTTCAACAAGGAGGCTAAAACTTATACCAGTAAGGAACTGAACCGGAGTGTCATCAATCCGGCACAGATCAAACTTGTCTTATCTACTTATCGCGATGTAGTCTATACCGAACTATTCAATGACCCTCAAAGGGAAGCCAACTTTGACTATTTGCCGAAGACATTGATATTTGCCCTCAACGAAACTCACGCTACCAATATCGTACAGATTGCGAAAGAGGTATTCGGCCGTACCGATAACCGCTTTGTGCAAAAAATCACATATTCTGCAGGCGACAGCAACGAACTGATACGCCAGTTCCGCAACGACAAGGATTTCCGTATTGCAGTTACCTGCACATTGGTTGCAACCGGAACGGATATAAAACCGTTGGAGGTTGTGATGTTTATGCGCGATGTGGAATCGTTGCCCCTGTATATACAGATGAAAGGTCGCGGCGTGCGCACCATTGGAGACGAGCAACTACGCAATGTCACCCCGAATGCATTCAGTAAAGATTGCTTCTACTTGGTTGATGCCGTAGGTGTAACTGAACACGAAAAGATAATACCGACGACAGCAGATGAGCCGACAACAAAAACAATTACTCTTAAAGAGTTATTGGAGCGGATCAGTCATGGCTATCTCCCCGATGAATATTTGCAACGTCTTGCAGCAACGCTTTCTCGAATATATAACAAGGCTGACAATTCGCAGAGAAATGAGTTCGCCCGCTTGGCTCATGATGACATGAAGGGACTTGCTTCCAGAATTTATGATGCACTTGACATTAGCACACTCCCACCGTTTGTCAGCATAAACGAGCCAAATAACGAGCGGAAAGGATTGGTTTCCCCACTTGCCAATCATACAGATGCAAGACGATACTTGCTTATTCTCGCCGCAGGATTTGTCAATACGCTGATGCCGGGAGAAGATTCACTTATCTCTAAAGGGTTTTCTATTGAGGAAGCACAAAACACAATCGAGACTTTCGAAGAGTTTTGCAGAGAACACACTGACGAAATTGAAGCATTGAGAATCATTTACAATAATGAAGGAGAGCCGATTACTTATTCAATGTTAAAAGATTTGGAGAACAAGCTCAAAATGGCAAACAATCATTTCACATCCAAGCAACTTTGGAACTCATATGCCATCATGAATCCAAACAGTGTGCGACGCTCTACCACCAAAGAAGAAAGCGATGCACTTACAAATATCATTCAGCTTGTGCGCTATGCTTTCCGGCAAATCGAACGGTTGGATAGTGTAGTCACTACCTCCAAACAGTACTTCAATCTATGGCTAGGACAAAACCAGCGAGAAATAACAGATAAACAGCGCGAAGTGATAAGTCGCATAGTGGACTACATCGCCTCCAACGGTGCTTGTACTGTGAGGGATATTCGTGAAGACGATGCAACCCATGCGGCACAAATGATACGGGCGTTTGGTAATATGCAGAAAGCAGACGATGCACTTCGTTCTCTTTATACATTTGTAGTTTTAAGAAAAGCAGCATAATAAATAATGGCAACAAATAACACAACAGAGCAATCACTCACCAAAAAGGTATGGAATCTGGCTACCACTCTTGCTGGGCAAGGGATTGGGTTTACCGATTATATAACTCAGCTCACCTATCTTCTGTTCCTGAAGATGGATGCCGAGAATGTAGAAATGTTTGGAGAAGAATCCGCTATCCCAGATGGTTATCAGTGGGCAGATTTGATTTCTCTTGACGGCTTGGATTTAGTCAGACAGTATGAAGAAACGCTTAAACTGCTTAGCGAACAGGATAATCTGATTGGTACTATCTATACAAAGGCACAAAACAAGATTGACAAGCCCGTTTATCTGAAAAAGGTCATTTCCATGATTGATGAGGAACAATGGCTCATCATGGACGGTGATGTGAAAGGTGCTATCTACGAAAGCATCCTCGAAAAGAACGGACAAGACAAGAAAAGCGGTGCGGGGCAATACTTTACTCCCCGTCCACTTATCAAAGCAATGGTGGATTGTATCGCTCCTCAAATAGGAGAAACGGTTTGCGACCCGGCATGCGGAACAGGCGGTTTTCTGTTGACGGCTTACGATTACATGAAAGGCCAGTCAGCAAGTAAGGAAAAACGGGATTTCCTGCGTAACAATGCCTTACATGGTGTGGATAACACTCCATTGGTGGTAACACTTGCCTCAATGAATCTATATCTGCATGGCGTAGGCACAGACCGAAGTCCGATTGTCTGTGAAGATTCGCTGGAGAAAGAGCCGTCAACGCTTGTAGATGTGATACTTGCAAATCCTCCATTCGGAACACGCCCGGCTGGTTCTGTCGATATCAACCGTCCGGATTTCTATGTAGAGACAAAGAATAATCAGCTGAACTTCCTGCAGCACATGATGCTGATGCTTAAGACCGGAGGCCGTGCAGCTGTAGTATTGCCGGACAATGTTCTTTTTGAAGGAGGTGCCGGTGAAACAATACGAAAGAAGTTGCTGACGGATTTTAATCTGCACACCATTCTCCGCTTGCCTACAGGTATATTTTATGCCCAAGGCGTGAAAGCCAATGTCTTGTTCTTTACGAAAGGACAGCCGACAAAAGAGATCTGGTTCTATGATTATCGTACAGATGTCAAGCATACTCTTGCCACCAACAAACTCGAACGCCATCATCTGGATGATTTTGTCTCTTGCTATAATAACCGGGTAGAAACCTTCGATGCAGAAAATAATCCGCAAGGACGATGGCGGAAATATCCGGTAGAGGAAATTCTTGCCCGTGACAAAACAAGCCTTGACATCACATGGATAAAACAAGGTGGGGACGCTGATGATCGTTTGCTTTCCGAACTAATGGCCGACATAAAAGAGAAAAGCCAAAGAATAAGTACCGCTGTAGCCGAACTTGAAAAGTTACTGGCAAATATAAATGAGGATTGAGCGCATGGAAAACAATAAGATAGCCATATCAGTCGAACAACAGTTCGGAGAAGTCATAGACATCATTCTCCAACATAAGAGTCGTGCTTCCAAAGCTGTTAATGAAGAGTTGCTTCAAACAGCATGGCATATAGGAGGTTATGTTTCAGCCAAATTGAAAAGCGAAGAATGGGGAAGCAAGGTTGTAACACAGTTGTCTGAATATATTCGTTCACAACGACCGGATATCAAAGGATTTGGGCGAAGCAGCATTTATAACATGGTGCTATTTTATGACGAATATTCTTCTGCGGCATTTGCTACTACAGTTGAGAAATACCTGAACTCTGAATTTGTCCAGCCAAGAATTGGACAAATAGAAACATCACATTCAGAGCCATCTTCAGAACACGCAATAATAGTGCATCCAAAAACTGCACAAATCGTCCAGCCAGAAATTGGACAAATGCCGAAGATTCTGGAATTAACAACATTGACCAATCATATAGAGATATTATGCCGTTGTAAAAGTAACGAAGAACGGATGTTCTATATACTCTATGCCCATAAAGAGCATCTGGTAAAACGGGAACTTCAGCGTTGTATCTCAAATCAGACATATACGGCTTTATTAGGTAATAAGGACAATATGTCAAAAGGATTGCTTAAAACATATCCTGAAGCTCCGGTCATGTTTAAAGATACTTTGTTTATTGATTTTCTTGATTTACCAAAGAAGCATAGTGAATCACGGTTGAGAAATGGTTTGCTGGAGCACATGAAGCAGTTTATCCTTGAATTGGGCAAGGATTTTATATTCATGGATCAGGAATACCGTCTCAATATAGGTGCATCTATATTTAAGGCTGATTTACTGTTCTTTCATCGTGGATTGCAGGCATTGGTCGCTGTGGAATTGAAAAAGACGAAGTTTCATCCTCGTGACCTCGGGCAGTTGGAATTTTATTTGGAAGCACTTGACCGGGATGTGAAACGCTCTAACGAGAATCCGTCCATAGGCATAATTCTCTGTCCTGAAGCAGACCGGGTAGTAGTGGAATATGCCATGAGCCGAAGCATGAGTCCCACAATGATAGCTGAATATAAACGCATCCTTATTCCACAGGAACGTATGCAAGAGAAACTGAATGAATTTTGCAACCTGTTTCTGAATAAAGACTGATTGCTATGGATACTAAGAAATTACGTCAAAAGATATTAGATCTTGCCATTCATGGTAAACTCGTACCGCAAGACCCGAATGATGAACCTGCATCTGTCCTGCTTGAGCGCATCAAGGCAGAGAAAGAGCGGTTGATAAAAGAGGGGAAGATAAAAGGAAGTAAAAAGTCTGCAAAGGCTTCTGATACGCCCCATTATCAGCAGGTGAAGCTTGAGGTACCAAATTCTTGGTATATGGTTTCTGTTTCAGATTTGTTTTTATTGAATCCGAAATCAGAATTAGATGATAATATGAAAGTCGGATTTATTCCAATGGCACTTGTCGAGGATGGATTTTCAGGGAATCATTTCTATGAAGAACGTACATGGAAAGATGTCAAAAGGGGGTATTGTCACTTTCAAAATGGAGATATTGGCATAGCGAAAATATCGCCATGCTTCGAAAATCGTAAATCAACGATATTCAAAAATCTTCCTAATACTTATGGCGCAGGAACAACAGAATTAGTTATTCTCAGACCAATTAAAGTTTACACAAAATTCTATCTTTATCTTTTCAAATCAGATTGGTATGTCAAAGAAGGCACTAAATATTTCAAAGGTGTAGTTGGACAACAAAGGGTTCACAAAGAGATATTTACAGACTTATATATTCCTTTTCCTCCTTTTGCTGAGCAGCAACGCATCGTTGAAGAAATCGAGTATTGGTTTGCCTTAATAGACCAGATAGAACAAGACAAATCTGACTTGCAAACAGCAATTAGACAAACCAAAAGCAAAATTCTTGACCTTGCCATTCACGGCAAGCTCGTGCCGCAAGACCCGAATGACGAGCCTGCTTCGGAACTACTAAAACGCATCAACCCGAAAGCCAAAATCACTTGTGATAACGGGCATTATCCGCAGTTGCCTGACGGGTGGTGCAAATGTCGATTAGAGGACATAGTTGAATACGAACAACCACAAGCCTATATAGTCAATTCAACTGATTATGACGACAGATATTTAACCCCTGTTTTAACGGCAGGGAAGTCTTTTGTAATAGGATATACCAACGAAACAGAAGGCATTTATCAGAATACGCCATGTATCATTTTTGATGACTTCACCACAGATTCTAAACTCGTTGATTTTCCATTCAAGGTGAAATCATCTGCTATGAAAATCTTAAAAGTAGCAGATGATATAGAAATTGAATATGTTGCTATGTTTATGAACATAACACGGCTCATTGGTGACACTCATAAGCGTTATTGGATTTCAGAATACTCTAAACTTTGCATACCAATACCACCAAAAGAAGAACAAAAGCGTATAATCAATGCAGCAAACGCAATGTTTGAAAAACTTGATGCAATAATGGAGAGTTTATAAATTCTCCATTATTGCGTCTAACTTGGCAAATACTTTATGAACCGCATCTACAATTCGCCTTTGTTCTGATATTGGTGACAAAGGAAATTTAATGTTCTCTATAATGGATTTCGACACTCGTTGCTGACCTACTACGCCATTAAAAGTACCGGCACAATTGTTTATAAAAGAGTCTGACTTAAAGAAGTATAAGCCGTATTCTGGTAAAACACATTGTGAACGAAATACAAAAAGTTCCGTAGTACCCGCTCCTATACCATTAGGTAGAGAAGTAACAATAACAGATTTTCTATTCTCTAAACATGGTGAAATCTTTGCTACAACTATATCTCCGTCTGCAAAATGAGTAAATCCTTTCTTTATATCACCCCATAATTTTGATTCAAATATGAATTCATTAGAATAACCATCTGCAATGTTAATCATAGGCACAAACCCTGCAATGACATCATCAGCAACTTTATTTTTGGGATTGATTGTAAATATACTTTTAATATCTGTAAGACACCAAGAATCCGGTAAGTTCTCATAATGCCCGTTAGGTTGCGCTTTATATTGTTATCGTATTCATCAAAAATAAATGTATATGATAACAAGATTCAAAGACTATCTTGCCAAAACGAATTTGGCAAAGAACACCGTAGCATCGTATGTGTGGACAGTGAACTACTTTCTCAGTCACTATGGAGAAGTGAACAAGAAAAACCTGTTGGCCTATAAGGGCTATCTGGTGGAAAACTTCAAACCGCAGACCGTCAATCTCCGTTTACAAGGCATCAACAAGTATCTGGAGTTTACCAAGCACGACAGGTTGAAAGTGAAGTTTGTCAAAGTGCAGCAAAAGAACTTCTTAGAGAATGTCATCAGCGATGCCGACTATAAGTTTCTGAAAGCGCAGTTGAAGGCTGACGGTTACGATGATTGGTATTTCGTGGTATGGTTTATGGCGGCGACAGGTGCACGGGTAAGTGAGTTGTTGCACATAAAGGTTGAACACGTGAAAGTGGGTTATCTCGACCTTTATAGCAAAGGCGGGAAAATACGCCGTCTTTATATCCCCAAGAATTTGCGGAATGAAGCCAAGCAATGGTTGAATGGGAAAGGCATAACAAGCGGTTATCTCTTTCTCAACCGTTTTGGGCAGCGCATTACGACACGCGGTATTGCCCAACAACTAAAGCATTTTGCCGATAAATATGGCCTGAACCGTGATGTTGTTTATCCTCATTCTTTTCGTCACCGTTTCGCCAAAAATTTCCTAGACCGTTTCAACGACCTTGCTTTACTGGCTGACCTTATGGGGCATGAAAGCATCGAAACCACTCGCATCTATCTACGCCGCACCGCCAGCGAACAACAGAAAATTGTCGATAAGGTGGTAAATTGGTAATAACATAGCCTTAGAAGCGCATCTTATCACGCTTCTAAGGCATTTTGGATGTTGTCAAGAACAGAAAATAGCTCTTCTATTTTTGTGACAATACGTTGTTGTTCGGCTAATGGAGGTTGTTTTATGTGGCTATTACCAGAGCGAAAATAAAGACATACGTTCTTTATGACAGACGTTTCCCGTCCGTTTTTGTTGACGAGTTCTTACACCCTGAAAAGGTCACGGAAGAAAGTTACGCTAAACATCCTAATGCTAATAAAAAATGGACAGCAGTGCTGACAAATTCTTACTCAGCCTTTACCATAAAGGAAAGAGTATAAAGTACATCGCGGAAAAAATGGGAAGAAGTCAAACCTCCATCATTATGCGAATAGGAAAATTGGAAGGCAAGCAATAATAAAAACGTAAGCATCCGGTAAAGTACGTATTGCAAAATAGAAAAAATTAGTCCCGACTCGGTACGATTCGTTCAGATTCGCCTCCGAGCCGGGACTAATAGTATCAAATTATATCAATTTGGACAGATTTGTTATGTTTAGCCCAGTTCCGTGGAAGAAGTTCTGTCATATCCTTTTTATCCTTTTCATAATACGGTATTTTTCTCAGTACGTCCTCCATCCATACCCTAGGGTCAACTCCGGCAGACTTGCAGGTTCCGATAAGGGAATATACAATGGTCGCTCTGTATGCCGATGGAAAGAAAGCGTTGCAGTTGATGAGCCTCTATAAAACTGGTGATGCCGGGGACTTTTGGACTGCCTATATTGACAACCTGATGATGCCCGAGGCCTTGAAGGCGTACAATGAGCATAAGGTGGGTACAATGAAGCTCCAGCCTTTCTACGAACATGCAATGGACGATTTGCTGGGAGCATTCTATGTCCGCGAGGCCGGAAAGAAACCGGCCACCTGCCGGGCTATCGGTTCGTTTCCCACGCTGGCCACGATGCAGAGCAAGCTGATGTTCGACAACGATACGACTACTTATTATACTTCGGGTACTTCGCAGAACGACCACAGTTGGATGGGAGTGGATCTGGGACAGGTGAAGCCCGTGTGGGAAGTCTTTATCCTGCAAGGGCGAAATTCGAAGGACGATGTAGATTATTTCGACCGTGCCCTGCTGGAATATTCGGTGGACGGAAAGACTTGGACAGCCTTGTCTGACACGTTGAAGAAACTCCATACGTCCAAAACCAACTGGGCGGCCATCCGTTCGTTCGAAGTGAATCCGGTACGCGAAGAAAAGCTGGGATTTGCGGTAGAGTCCGGACGAAAACCGGATGCGCTGCTTGTGTTCGACGAGCTGCCTGCCACTTC
>DXAV01000092.1 GCA_019116805.1 Candidatus Bacteroides merdavium
GAAAAAAAGTACCAAAAATGTTGCATATTTCAAAAAAAAAACGGACTTTTGTCATGCCTAAAAAATAAAATGTTTAGGTGGAAAATAAGTGTGAAACCCTAACCAGTTAATTTGATGAGTGATTTAGAAAACATGGTGCAGGAAGAGGCTCCGAAGAAGCGCCCTTATAACCTGCGAGAAAAGAAAGAAAAAGATGCGGCTTATCGCGCATTGATTCGCCCGGAGTTGGCAGACGAATTGTATGATAAGATTTTGAATATCATTGTAGTGCAGAAGAAGTATCGGGATCGCGATTACTCTGCTAAAGATTTGGCTAAAGAGTTGGAAACCAATACACGTTATTTGTCTGCCGTTGTCAATTCGCGTTTCGGCATGAACTATTCCTGTCTCTTGAATGAGTATCGTGTAAAGGAAGCCATGCATTTGCTGAAGGACAAGCGTTATGCAGACAAGAACGTGGAAGAAATCAGCACGATGGTAGGTTTTGCTAATCGCCAGTCTTTCTATGCTGCATTTTATAAAAATGTCGGCGAAACTCCTAACAGCTACCGCAAGAAACATGCGGAAAAGAAGAAATAATCCGGTTCTTGAAGAAAAGAAGGCTTAAGAGGAAATATCCGAAGGCATTTCTGTCCTCCGGATACTTCCTTTTTTTATTTGTGGTATTTCAAACTCAAAAAACCGATATATGAAAAAACAACTGATTTCAATGGTTGCTGCTTTGACGGTTCTTTCCGCCTGCGGAGACCAAAAACAAACAACTGCCCAGGCAGATAAATTTGATTATAACGTGGAACAATTTGCAGATTTACAGATTTTACGCTATCGCGTACCTGGATTTGAGGAACTCTCACTCCAGCAAAAACAACTGGTTTATTATCTGACAGAAGCCGCTTTGCAAGGTCGAGATATTCTCTTTGACCAGAATGGTAAGTACAATCTTCGCATTCGCAAGGCATTGGAGACCGTTTATACAGGTTATAAGGGCGACAAGCAGTCGGCCGACTTTAAGGCGATGGAGGTTTACCTCAAGCGTGTTTGGTTCTCCAACGGTATCCATCATCACTACGGGTGCGAGAAGTTTGTGCCGGGCTTCACTCCCGAATTCTTCAAGCAGGCTTTGGCCGGTGTCGATGCTTCCCAGCTTCCTTTGGCCGAAGGGCAGACGCTGGAGCAATTCTGCGACGAGATTTTCCCTGTCATTTTTGACCCTGCCGTGATGCCCAAGCGCGTCAACCAGGCCGATGGCGAAGACCTGGTGCTCACCTCCGCCTGCAACTACTATGAGGGTGTGACGCAGAAGGAAGCCGAAGACTTCTACAACGCTTTGAAGGATCCCAAGGACGAAACGCCCGTTTCCTATGGACTAAACAGCCGTTTGGTGAAGGAAAACGGCCGTGTTCAGGAAAAGGTATGGAAGGTGGGCGGACTCTACGGTCAGGCACTCGAGAAGATTGTTTACTGGTTGAAGAAAGCCGAAGGTGTGGCCGAGACACCCGAACAGAAGGCGGTCATCGCCAAGTTGGTGGATTACTACGAAACAGGCGACCTGAAGACCTTTGATGATTATGCCATCCTGTGGGTGAAGGATCTGAATTCGCGCGTGGACTTCGTGAACGGCTTTACCGAAAGCTATGGCGATCCGCTGGGCATGAAAGCCAGCTGGGAGTCGCTTGTCAACTTCAAGGACCTCGAGGCTACCCGTCGTACGGAGACCATCAGTGCCAATGCCCAGTGGTTCGAAGACCATTCGCCTGTGGACAAGCAATTCAAGAAAGAAGAAGTGAAAGGTGTGTCGGCCAAGGTTATCACCGCCGCCATCTTGGCAGGCGACCTCTATCCGGCTACGGCCATCGGCATCAACCTGCCCAACGCCAACTGGATACGTAGCCAGCACGGCTCCAAGTCGGTGACTATCGGCAACATTACCGATGCTTACAACAAGGCCGCCCACGGCAATGGCTTCAACGAAGAGTTTGTTTATAGCCAAGCCGAACTGGATAATATCAACAAATATGCCGACCTGACCGACGAACTTCATACCGACCTGCACGAATGTCTCGGCCATGGTTCGGGCAAGCTGCTTCCAGGTGTTGACCCCGATGCCCTGAAGGCTTACGGCTCTACCATCGAGGAAGCCCGTGCTGACTTGTTCGGCCTTTATTACGTAGCCGACCCCAAATTGGTTGTGCTGGGACTTCTGCCTGATGCCGATGCCTACAAGGCTCAGTTCTATACCTACCTGATGAACGGCCTGATGACTCAACTGGTGCGCATCGAGCCGGGTAACCAGATTGAGGAAGCCCACATGCGCAACCGTGCCCTCATTGCCCGCTGGGTGTACGAGAAGGGAGCGGCCGACAAGGTGGTCGAACTGAAGAAGAAGGACGGCAAGACCTACGTGGTGGTGAACGACTATGCCAAGGTGCGTGCTCTCTTCGGCGAATTGCTGGCCGAAATCCAGCGTATCAAATCGACAGGTGACTTCGAAGCTGCGCGCCAGTTGGTCGAGAACTATGCCGTGAAGGTAGATCCCGAACTGCATGCCGAAGTGCTCGAACGCTACAAGAAGCTGAACCTGGCTCCCTACAAGGGTTTTGTCAATCCGAAGTACGAGGCCGTGGCCGACGCCGATGGCAACATCACCGACGTGAAGGTGACCTACGACGAAGGCTATGCCGAGCAGATGCTCCGCTATAGCAAGGATTACGCCACCCTGCCTTGCGTCAACGAATAAGACTTGACGTACGCTATACCTGTCTTTAGGCACGGATGCCGCGGATTTTCACGGACGAACCCATGTGACAATTCGTGTCGTTCGTGCCTAAAGTGTCCCAAGAAACGGCCTTATGAGGCTACTATTGTTATTTTCACTATATTTGAATAATGGATTTACACGAACAACTGAAAGATATCAAGACCCAGCTTCGCCTCTCGATGAACGGTGCCGTGTCGCAGAGCATGCGCGAGAAGGGGCTTGTCTATAAACTGAACTTTGGCGTCGAGCTGCCCCGCATCAAGGGTATTGCCGCCGCTTACGAGAAAGATCACGCCTTGGCCCAGGCCTTGTGGAAGGAAGACATTCGCGAGTGCAAGATTTTGGCCGGCCTGCTCCAGCCCGTTGAAACATTCCTGCCCGAGATTGCTGATATATGGGTGGATACCATGCCCACGGTCGAGATAGCCGAACTTACGTCGATGAATCTCTTCCAGCATCTGCCTTATGCACCTGCCAAGGCTTTCCGCTGGATTGCTGATGAACGTGAGCTGGCACAGGTATGCGGCTTCCTCACTATCGCCCGCCTGCTTCAGAAGAAGGGCGATATGGAAGATCGTGTGGCCAATGAGTTTCTCGACCAGGCCGTCAGTTCTTTCCTTTCGGGCTCCTATCATGTGCGCAATGCCGTCTTGGCGGCGTTGAGACGCTTTATGGAGCATAGCGAAGAACATGCTTTTAGGGTGTGTCGTTGCGTGGACGACTTGAAAGATGCTGAGTCCGAAGGGGGGCGTCTGCTATATGAAGCGGTGAAGTCTCTGGTTGCCGATTGAGGTCTCCCTGCGAAGTCTCCTGCTTTTTCCCTGTCATTTCTTTTGCTTTCCACAAAAAAGGGTTAACTTTGTTGGCTGTAAAAAATACCTGTTATGGGTGAGAGTGACAAACTGAAAGAAACGGTCAAGCAGATATTTACGGAATATCTCAATCTGCACGGGCATCGTAAGACGCCCGAGCGATATGCTATACTCGACACCATCTATTCGATAGAGGGGCATTTCGACATTGATACCCTTTATTCGTTGATGGAGGGGCAGGAAAAGTTTCGTGTCAGTCGTGCCACGCTCTACAATACCATCGTTCTGCTGATGAATGCCCGTTTGGTCATCAAGCACCAGTTTGGCAACACGTCCCAGTACGAGCGGTGCTACAATCGTGGTACGCATCATCATCAGATTTGTACCCAATGCGGCAAGGTGACGGAGTTTCTGAACGAAGATCTCCAGCATGCTATCGAGCATACCCGGCTCAGCCGTTTCAACCTGACACACTATTCGTTGTATATCTACGGATTGTGTAGCAAGTGTGAGCGGGCCAACAAGAAAATGAAGAAAAACAACATTCATAAAAAAGAAAAATGAAAGTAGACGTATTATTAGGATTACAATGGGGCGACGAAGGCAAAGGTAAAGTCGTTGACGTACTGACCCCACGCTACGATGTAGTGGCCCGTTTTCAGGGTGGTCCCAATGCTGGGCATACACTGGAGTTCGAAGGTCAGAAGTATGTACTCCGCTCAATCCCGTCAGGGATTTTCCAGGGCGACAAGGTAAACATCATCGGCAACGGTGTGGTGCTTGACCCGGCTCTTTTCAAGGCTGAAGCTGAGGCTCTTGAGGCATCGGGACACGATTTGAAGCCCCGTTTACACATTTCGAAGAAGGCTCACCTTATTATGCCTACTCACCGTTTGCTCGATGCTGCTTATGAGGCCGCTAAGGGTGATGCCAAAGTGGGTACCACAGGCAAGGGAATTGGCCCTACCTATACTGATAAGGTAAGTCGCAACGGCTTGCGTGTAGGCGACCTCTTGCACAACTTCGACCAGAAGTATGCCGCCGCCAAGGCCCGCCACGAACAGATTCTCAAGAGCCTGAACTTTGAATACGACTTGGCTGAGGCTGAAAAGACTTGGTTCGAAGGCATTGAATACCTGAAGCAATTCCAGTTGGTGGATAGCGAACACGAAATCAACGGCCTTTTGAACGAAGGCAAGTCCATCCTCTGCGAGGGTGCTCAGGGTACGATGCTCGACATCGACTTCGGCTCCTATCCTTTCGTCACTTCGTCCAACACTATTTGTGCGGGCGCCTGCACGGGTTTGGGTGTGGCTCCTTGCAAGATTGGCGATGTCTATGGTATCTTCAAGGCTTATTGCACGCGTGTGGGAGCTGGTCCTTTCCCCACCGAGCTCTTCGACGAGACGGGCGACAAGATTTGTACGCTCGGACACGAATTCGGTTCCGTTACCGGTCGTCGTCGTCGTTGCGGATGGATTGATCTCGTGGCGTTGAAGTATGCCGTGATGGTGGATGGTGTGACGAAGCTCATCATGATGAAGAGCGATGTGCTCGACACGTTCGAGACCATCAAGGCTTGCGTGGCCTACAAGATAAACGGCGAGGAAATAGATTACTTCCCCTTCGATATTTCCGAAGGCGTGGAACCTGTCTATGTAGAGTTGCCCGGCTGGCAGACCGACATGACCAAGATGCAGAGCGAGGACGAGTTCCCCGAGGAATTCAATGCCTACCTGACCTTCCTTGAAGAACAATTGGGTGTGCCCATCAAGATTGTGTCCGTAGGTCCCGACCGTGAACAGACCATCGAACGATATACCGAAGAATAATTCGGATGCGACATACAAACGTAGGCTTACCTGCCCGCTTCAGGAAGCCTGCGTTTTTTGTTTCTTAAAACATCGTTTTCATTCACTTAAAACACTCTTTCCTTATGAAAACACATCTTTTAGCTTTAGCCCTGTTAGCAGGAGCCTGTTTGTCACTTCCTGCACGTGCCCAGAACTATACACCTACGGAGGAGAACTTGAAGTCGCGCCAGGAGTTTCGCGACGCCCGTTTCGGTATCTTTCTCCATTGGGGATTGTATGCCATGCTGGCTACGGGCGAATGGACAATGACCAACAACAATTTGAATTATAAAGAGTATGCCAAATTGGCAGGCGGTTTCTATCCCTCGAAATTTAATGCCGCCGAGTGGGTGGCCGCCATCAAGGCCTCGGGTGCGAAATACATTTGCTTCACCAGCCGTCATCACGAAGGCTTCTCCATGTTCGACACGAAATACTCCGACTACAATATTGTGGACGCTACACCCTTCAAACGCGATATCCTGAAGGAGTTGGCCGACGAGTGTCACAAGCAGGGTATCCGTCTGCATCTCTACTATTCGCATCTCGACTGGTATCGTGAAGATTATCCCTGGGGGCGTACGGGTAGGGGGACAGGTCGTCCTGACTCCAAAGGCAACTGGCCCACCTATTATCAGTTCATGAACAATCAGCTGACGGAGCTGCTTACCAACTACGGGCCGATAGGCGCCATCTGGTTCGACGGCTGGTGGGATCAGGACCAAAATCCCGACTTCGACTGGCAGCTGCCCGGCCAGTATGAACTGATACACAAGCTCCAACCCGCCTGCCTTGTGGGTAACAACCATCACCAAGTGCCTTTCGAGGGTGAAGACATCCAAATCTTCGAACGCGACCTGCCGGGCGAAAACAAAGCGGGGCTTTCAGGGCAGGACATCAGCAACTTGCCTCTGGAAACGTGTGAAACGATGAACGGCATGTGGGGGTACAAGATTACCGACCAGAACTATAAATCGACGAAAACCTTGATTCATTATCTGGTGAAAGCCGCCGGCAAGGATGCCAACTTGTTGATGAATATCGGCCCTCAGCCCGACGGATGCCTGCCTCAGGTGGCCGTAGAGCGCTTGAAGGAGATGGGTGAGTGGATGCAGACGTATGGTGAAACCATCTATGGCACACGTGGCGGTTGTGTTGCTCCGCATCCTTGGGGTGTGACTACGCAAAAGGATGATCGTTTGTTTGTTCACATCCTTGATTTGCAGGACAAAGCACTCTTCTTGCCTTTGGAAGGCCAGAAGGTGAAACGTGCGATGGATTTTGCAAGCCGTCAGGCCTTGAAATTCAAGTGCGTGGATGGTGGCATCGTTCTTCAGCTTGATGAAGTGCCAACGGAGGTGGACAAGGTTGTAGAATTGCAACTTGATTGATTGGGACGTAAAACAATGGAAAATTTATAATCTGTGTTAATTCCTGAGGCTACTTGCCTGTCATCGCTTATCTTTGGCAAACTATTTGCACTTGGTAGAAAAACGCATATTGTCAAATGATTAAAATAATAGAGAATAGATTATGGTAATAGGAATGCAATGGATTATATTTATCGGCGTAGCCGTTGTGAGCTGGTTGGTGCAGATGAACCTGCAAAACAAGTTCAAGAAATACTCGCAAATACCTACAGGCAATGGTATGACGGGGGCCGACGTAGCTCGTAAGATGCTTAACGACAACGGGATTTATGACGTACAGGTTACTTGTACGCCCGGACACCTGACCGACCACTACAACCCTGCCAACAAGACCGTCAACCTGAGCGAGAGCGTTTACTCCAGCAACAGTATCATGGCCGCTGCCGTAGCTGCCCATGAGTGCGGACACGCCTTGCAGCATGCCCGTGCCTATGCGCCGCTCACCCTGCGCAGCAAGCTGGTGCCGGTCGTTTCGTTTGCTTCAAACATCATGACGTGGGTGCTGCTGGCCGGTATTTTGCTGCTGAACGTCAATTCGAACTTCCTGCTGGCAGGTATCATCCTCTTTGCGATGACCACGTTGTTCAGCTTCGTCACCCTGCCGGTGGAAATCAATGCCAGCCGCAGGGCGTTGGTATGGCTCAGTGCGAGCGGCATCACCAATTCCTATAACCACGACAAGGCCGAAGACGCCCTCCGTTCTGCCGCCTATACGTATGTGGTGGCTGCCCTTGGTTCGTTGGCTACGCTGATTTATTACGTTATGATTTTCATGGGTCGCCGCGAGTGATATTGTCCCGCAGCTACCCTTAGTCGCTTGTTGAATACGGCCGATGTCCTTCCCTCCTCACGGAGCAGGCGGATGTCGGTCGTATTTCTTTTCGTAAAAAGGCTGGGCATTTGCAGGAAAATGACTATCTTTGACCGCTGATATTGTTAACTTTAACAACTTTCGTATGATTAAAATCCGTTTTGTTTCGAAGGCTTTGTGCCTCCTTGTGTTATCATTGTTTGTACAAATGGGCTTGTATGCCCAGAATGAGAAACCTTTTGTCGTTCCTGAACTGAAAGAATGGAAGGGGAGTAAAGGTGATTTTGTTCCTTCCTCCGACATGCGCGTCGTCTATGCCGACGAGGCTCTGCGTGCCGTGGCCGAAGCCTTTGCGGCCGATTATGGGCAGATGTTCGGCGCTGCTCCTGCTGTCGCTCAGGGCAAACCTTCTGCCGGTGACATTTACTTTACGCTGAAGAAAGACAAGAAACTTGGCAGCGAGGGCTATGCCATCCGGGTGGACCGCTACGTCACCGTCTCCGCTCCCGAAGTGGTCGGTGCCTATTGGGCTACGCGTACCCTGCTCCAGATAAGCGAACAGACAGAAGACCACCAGCTGCCGAAAGGTCAGTTGCGCGACTGGCCCGACTATGCCATGCGCGGCTTCATGATGGATTGCGGCCGCAAGTTCATCCCCATGTCCTATATGCGCGACCTGGTGAAGATGATGGCCTATTATAAGATGAACACCTTGCAGGTGCACCTCAACGACAACGGCTTCAAGCAGTTCTTCGGCCATGACTGGGGACGCACCTACGCCGCTTTCCGTCTGGAGTGCGACACCTATCCCGGCCTTACCGCCCGCGACGGTTACTACACCAAGCGCGAGTTTATCGACTTTCAGGAAGAGGCCGCTTCACGTTTCGTAGAGATTATCCCCGAAATCGACGCGCCCGCCCATACGCTGGCCTTCAGCCATTATAAGCCCGAAATAGGCAGCCAGGAGTATGGCATGGATCATCTCGACCTGTTCAATCCCGAGACTTACAAGTTCATGGACGGCCTCTTCAAGGAATATCTGGAAGGCGACAAGCCCGTATTCCGAGGTCCGCGTGTCCACATCGGCACCGACGAATACTCCAACAAGAAGAAAGATGTAGTCGAGAAGTTCCGTGCCTTTACCGACCGTTACATCCGTCTGGTGGAGAGCTACGGCAAGCAGGCCTGCGTATGGGGTGCGCTGACCCATGCTGCCGGCGAGACGCCCGTCAAGTCGGAGAACGTCATCATGAGCGCCTGGTACAACGGCTATGCCGACCCCAAGGAGATGGTACGCCAGGGCTACAAGCTCATCAGCATCCCCGACGGCTTGGTTTACATCGTGCCTGCCGCCGGTTACTACTACGACTACCTGAATACCCAATACCTCTATGAGAAGTGGACGCCCGCCCACGTGGGCAAGGCCGTCTTCGAGGAGAAAGACCCCGCCATCCTGGGTGGTATGTTTGCCGTGTGGAACGACCATGTGGGCAACGGTATCTCCGTCAAGGACATCCACCACCGCCTCTTCCCCGCCTTGCAGACGCTGGCCACTAAGACTTGGGATGCGCAGATCGACCTGCCATACGCCGACTTCGACCGCCTGCGTCAGGGCTTGAGCGAAGCTCCCGGCGTCAACCAGCTGGGCCGTATCGGCCGCACCGAAGGCCTGGTTTACGAAGTGGCCGAGGTGCGTCCGGGTTCCAGCCTGGCCCATGAGGAGATAGGCTACGGCTATACCGTCAGCTTCGACCTCGAGGCTGCCGACGAGACTCCCGGCACCGAGCTCTTCCGTTCGGACAACGCTGTCTTCTACCTGGCTGATCCCGTCAGCGGCCGTTTCGGCTTTGCGCGCGACGGCTATCTGAATACCTTCCAGTTCCGTCCCTATCCGGGCGAAAAGCTGAACGTGCAGGTGAAGGGGGACAACCGCTCCACCTCGCTCCTCATCAACGGCAAGCTCGTCGAGACGATGGACATCCAGAAACGTTACTTCAACGGTGGCAAGGACTCCATGAACTATGTCCGCACCCTCGTTTTCCCGCTCAAGAAGGCCGGCTCGTTCAAGAGCAAGATTACCAACCTGAAAGTCTATAATCACTAATTTCCCCTTATCTCACATGAAGAAAATCAACCTCTCCGCTTCCCTGCTGTGCTCGCTTTCGGGCACAGCGGTTGTGCTGCCCCTCCTCTCGTCCTGCTCCGCGCAGAAGAAGGCCGAGGTCAAGCCCTACAACATTGTCTATATCATGACCGACGACCACACGGCTCAGATGATGAGTTGCTACGACCGTCGCTACATCGAGACGCCCAACCTCGACCGCATTGCCGCCGACGGCGTGCGCTTCACCAACAGCTTCGTGGCCAACTCGCTGAGCGGTCCCAGCCGTGCCTGCATGATTACGGGCAAGCACAGCCACGCCAACGGCTTCACGGACAACACTACTTGCGTGTTCGACGGCTCCCAGCAGACCATGCCCAAGCTGCTCCAGCAGGCGGGCTACCAGACGGCCATCGTCGGCAAGTGGCACCTCGAAAGCCTGCCCACCGGCTTCGACTATTGGGAAATCCTGCCCGGCCAAGGCGACTACTACAACCCGCGTTTCATCACCATGCAGAACGATACCGTCGCCGAGAAAGGCTATCTGACCAACCTCATCACCGACAAGAGCATCGACTGGATGGAGAACCAGCGCGACAAGGATAAACCTTTCTGCCTCTTCATCCACCACAAGGCCATCCACCGCAACTGGCTGCCCGAGCTGAAGTATCTCTCCCTCTACGAGGACAAGACCTTCCCCATGCCCGACAACTTCTATGATGACTACGAAGGCCGTCCCGCCGCTGCCGCTCAGGAAATGAGCATCTGGAAGGATATGGACATCATGTACGACACGAAGATGTACCGCAAGGACCTCAAGACTCCGCTCAAGGGGGCTTATGAGGCCTTTGTTGGCCGTCTGACGCCCGAAGAGCGTGCCCAGTACGATGCCTTCTACGCACCCATCATCGAGGAGTTCTACAAGAAGAACCCGCAGGGACGCGAGCTGGCCGAATGGAAATACCAGCGCTACATGCGCGACTATGCCAAGGTGGTGAAGTCGCTCGACGACAATGTGGGTCGTGTGCTCGACTACCTGCAAGAGAAAGGCTTGCTGGACAATACCCTCGTGGTCTATACCTCCGACCAGGGCTTCTACATGGGCGAGCACGGCTGGTTCGACAAGCGTTTCATGTACGAGGAGTCCATGCGCACGCCGCTCGTGATGCGTCTGCCCAAGGACTTCCAGACCCGTGGCGACATCCCGCAGCTGGTTCAGAACATCGACTACGCGCCCACCTTCCTCGACCTGGCCGGAGCGCCCATCCCCGACGACATCCAGGGCGTCTCCCTGCTGCCCCTGCTCCGCGGCGAGAAGCCGGCCGACTGGCGCAAGTCGCTCTACTACCACTTCTACGAGTATCCGGCCGAGCACATGGTGAAGCGCCACTACGGCGTGCGCACCGAGCGCTACAAGCTCATCCACTTCTACAACGACATCGACGAGTGGGAACTCTACGACCTCCAGGAAGACCCCACCGAGATGCACAACCTCTACGGCCAGCCGGGCTACGAACAGGTGACGGAAGACCTTCGTGCCGAGCTGAAGAAGCTCCAGGCCCAGTATCAGGACCCCATCGAAGAGAAGCTCCAGGCCGAAAAGGCGCAGAAGAAGTAAGTGTCATTGTCCTTCGGATGAGTGGCAGACCCGCGCCGTCTGCCGCTCATCCCTTTCTTCCCCCCCCCCTTGGCAAAAGCAAAGGTAAACCATCCTCTCCGGGCGGCCAAAAATGGGGTATCTGTATTTTCTGAAAATCTGTTAACGAAAATCGGAATTCGTGTTAATAAAACTAACGCATTGATTTGCAGAAAGAAAAACGATGCTTTCGTGTGGACAAAACGATGCTTTCGTCTGGACAAAGCGATGTTTTTTCGGTGGGCGGCGCGCGCGTGCTGTGTTTTTGTGTTGCACTTCGCTCTTGAGTCTTGTTTGCATGATTCTTGCGTTTATCGGTTCAGGTAAATAGGGGATAAAAAGCGTTACGCGTTACAATTGTTACAAATTACAATTAGTAAAATTGTAACAGGAAAACTGGTGGAAAGAAAATTAATATTATATATATTATATATAAATATATAATATATATAATATTAAAATATTTAACACTTTCCTTGTCGCTTGGAGTGAAAAACTCAAAAAAGTAATTGTAACGCTGTAACAATTGTAACGTAACGAATGACTTTCTGTTGGTTTTCAGTGGATTAGACTTCTGGTTCCTATGCACTTGTCCGTTTCTTACGATAAAAATGCGGGTTGGGAGGGTAAAGCGATTTCTCTTTTTAAACGGGTGGAAAATGACGTTCCCGATGCGAATTTGCTCCCGATTTGCTGGATACTTCTGATAAAATACCGTAACTTTGTAGCCCGATTTTGAAATGTAACTGATACGAATATGGCAGCAAAACCTTGTATTCCGAAAGGAACCCGCGACTTTTCGCCCATAGAGATGGCGAAGCGCAACTATATATTCAACACCATCCGCGACGTTTACCACCTCTACGGTTTCCAGCAGATAGAGACACCCGCCATGGAGACGCTCTCCACGCTGATGGGCAAATATGGCGAAGAGGGTGACAAGCTCCTGTTCAAGATACAGAACTCCGGCGACTACTTCTCCGGCCTGACCGACGAGGAGTTGCTGAGTCGCAATGCTTCCAAGCTGGCTTGCAAGTTCTGCGAGAAGGGCTTGCGCTACGACTTGACCGTACCCTTTGCGCGCTACGTGGTGATGCATCGCGACGAGCTGACGTTCCCCTTCAAGCGCTACCAGATACAGCCCGTGTGGCGTGCCGACCGTCCGCAGAAGGGACGCTACCGCGAGTTCTACCAGTGCGACGCCGACGTGGTGGGCAGCGACTCCCTGCTCAACGAGGTGGAGCTGATGCAGATTGTGGACACCGTCTTCAGCCGCTTCGGCATCCGTGTGTGCATCAAGATCAACAACCGCAAGATACTGACCGGCATTGCCGAGATTATCGGTGAGGCCGACAAGATAGTGGACATTACCGTGGCCATCGACAAGCTGGACAAGATAGGCCTGGACAACGTGAATGCCGAACTGCGCGAAAAGGGCATCGGCGATGAGGCCATCGCCAAGTTGCAACCCATCATCCTGCTCAGCGGTACGAACGAAGAGAAGCTGGCTACGCTGAAAGAAGTGCTGGCCGCCAGCGAAACGGGCCTGAAGGGCGTGGCCGAAACGGAATTCATCCTGACGACCCTGAAGGCGCTGGGCCTGAAGAACGAAATCGAACTGGACCTGACGTTGGCCCGTGGCCTGAACTACTACACGGGCGCCATCTTCGAAGTGAAGGCGCTCGACGTACAGATAGGCAGCATCACCGGCGGCGGACGTTATGACAACTTGACAGGTGTCTTTGGCATGGCAGGTGTCAGCGGTGTGGGCATCTCGTTTGGTGCCGACCGTATCTTCGATGTACTTAACCAGCTCGACCTCTATCCGAAGGAAGCCGTGAACGGCACGCAGCTGCTCTTCATCAACTTCGGCGAACGCGAGGCTGCCTTCTCCATGCAAGTCCTGGCACAAGTCCGTGCGGCAGGCATACGGGCCGAAATTTTCCCCGACGCCAGCAAGATGAAGAAGCAGATGAGTTATGCCAACGCCAAGGGCATTCCATTCGTGGCACTGGTGGGCGAGAACGAGATGAACGAGGGCAAGGTGACGCTGAAAAACATGGAAAGCGGCGAACAATGCCTGCTCACGCCGGCCGAACTGGTGGCGGCTGTATGCAAATGAGCGGTAAAAAACAAAAATACTATTAAAAAGGAGCGAAATCCGCTCCTTTTTTCGTATATTTGTATCAGGCATGAAATGAAAATGTAACGTCGTGACGCTACTTTTGCACCGTTGCATTACATAATGAAGAAGGAGGTTAGTATGGTTTCCATCCAGTTGAACGAAAACAGACACAATTTGCTGATTGGCGTAATTATGGTTATTCTGGCTGTCCTGTTCCTGCTATATATGGGCAGTTCGATGGTCAGGTCCACCAAGGCTTTTTGGGAAGAAAGTAACATAGAACGTCTGCTCGAATAAGGGCAGGCGTTTTTTGTTTTCGGACAATTCGGACCGGTTTTGCGACATTTTGGCAGTTTCGCTCTGACAAAACAGGTTTGGCACACTTTTCGCATATCCTTTTTCGCTTGCACGAAGCAGGCAGAAACAAGTATATAACGTATAACATATAAAAACGAAAAGTGACTATGAACATCAAACCATTGGCAGACAGAGTTCTGATACTCCCTGCACCCGCAGAAGAAAAGACAATCGGCGGTATCATCATCCCTGATACAGCAAAGGAGAAACCCCTGAAAGGCGAAGTGATAGCAGCCGGAAACGGTACGAAGGACGAAGAAATGGTGCTGAAAGCAGGCGACCACGTACTCTATGGCAAGTATGCCGGCACGGAAATCGAACTCGACGGTACCAAGTATCTGATCATGCGTCAGAGCGACGTACTCGCCGTACTGGGATAAAAACTTTCAATTTTCAATTTTCAACTTTTAATTAGACGAAATCATGGCTAAAGAAATTTTGTTCAATATAGATGCCCGCGACCAACTGAAGAAGGGTATCGACACACTGGCTAACGCCGTAAAAGTAACCCTGGGCCCGAAAGGCCGTAACGTTATCATCGAGAAGAAGTTCGGTGCTCCCCACATCACGAAGGACGGTGTGACCGTTGCCAAGGAAGTGGAGCTGGCCGACGCTTATCAGAACACCGGTGCACAGCTGGTTAAGGAAGTCGCTTCGAAGACTGGCGACGACGCAGGTGACGGTACGACAACCGCTACCGTACTGGCTCAGGCCATCGTAGCCGAAGGCTTGAAGAACGTGACGGCTGGTGCCAGCCCGATGGACATCAAGCGTGGTATCGACAAGGCTGTTGCCAAGGTGGTTGAATCCATCAAGTCTCAGTCAGAGATGGTAGGCGACAACTACGACAAGATCGAGCAGGTAGGTACCGTGTCGGCCAACAACGATCCGGTTATCGGTAAGCTGATTGCTGACGCTATGCGCAAGGTTTCCAAGGACGGTGTCATCACCATCGAGGAAGCTAAGGGTACAGACACTACCATCGGTGTAGTAGAAGGTATGCAGTTCGACCGTGGTTATCTGTCGGCTTACTTCGTAACCAATACCGAGAAGATGGAATGTGAGATGGAGAAACCTTACATCCTGATTTATGACAAGAAGATTTCCAACCTGAAAGATTTCTTGCCTATCCTCGAACCCGCCGTACAGACAGGCCGTCCTCTGCTGGTCATCGCAGAAGATGTGGATAGCGAAGCATTGACTACCTTGGTAGTGAACCGTCTGCGCAGCCAGTTGAAGATCTGTGCCGTTAAGGCTCCGGGCTTTGGCGACCGTCGTAAGGAAATGCTGGAAGATATCGCCGTACTGACCGGTGGTGTAGTCATCAGCGAAGAGAAGGGCTTGAAGCTGGAACAGGCTACCATCGAAATGCTGGGTAGCGCCGAGAAGGTAACCATCACGAAGGACAATACGACCATCGTAAACGGTGCCGGCGACAAGGAGAACATCAAGGAGCGTTGCGAGCAGATCAAGGCTCAGATTGTGGCTACGAAGAGCGATTACGACCGTGAGAAGCTTCAGGAACGTCTGGCCAAGTTGTCAGGTGGTGTAGCTGTACTTTACGTAGGTGCCGCTTCCGAAGTTGAAATGAAGGAAAAGAAAGACCGTGTGGACGACGCTTTGCGTGCAACGCGTGCCGCTATCGAAGAAGGTATCGTGCCGGGCGGTGGCGTGGCTTACATCCGTGCCCTCGAAGCCCTCGAAGGTCTGGAAGGCGACAATGCCGACGAAACAACCGGTATCCACATCATCAAGCGTGCCATCGAAGAGCCGCTCCGTCAGATCTGCGCCAACGCAGGCAAGGAAGGCGCCGTGGTTGTTCAGAAGGTTCGCGAAGGTAAGGGCGACTTCGGCTACAACGCACGTACCGACGTGTACGAGAACCTGCATGCAGCAGGCGTGGTGGACCCCGCCAAGGTAACTCGTGTAGCCCTGGAGAACGCCGCCTCCATCGCAGGCATGTTCCTGACAACGGAATGTGTCATCGTCGAGAAGAAGGAAGACAAGCCCGAAATGCCGATGAACCCCGGTATGGGTGGCATGGGCGGCATGATGTAATCGGCCGATTTCCCCTGATACATTAGCATATAAACCAAGCCGCGGTATCCCGAAAGAGATGCCGCGGCTTTTTTGTTCCTTTTTGCAGGCGCTTGGGTCAGAAACCTGTGGCTTCTCTGAGGGGGACGAAGCGGTATCCTTTTTTCGTCAGGGTTCGGATGGTCTTGTCGAGATAGCCGTTGTAGAACTTGTCCGTGCGCCGGTCGTCTGTCCCCAGGTGGATGAGCATCAGGTGGCCGTTGAGGCCCTCCGCCTTCTCCACTTCCATGATTTTGTTGTAGATGGCCTGGCTGCTTCGGTATTTCGGCCCCATGTCGGGAGTCGTGTAGTCGGCGTTGCTCAGGGTGCCGGGAGTGAAGTTGACGAGCTGGATGCCCATGCCCTTGGCCCAGGCGGCGATGGTGCGGTTGTAATATTCGTAAGGCGGCAGGTAGAGCGGGGCGTCATGGTAGGCGATGCCGAACGATTGCAGCTTCGCATAGCTCTTCTGAAGGTCTTGCTCGAATGCTTCGCGGCTCACCAGCAGGCTGTCACGGTTTTCCCAGGGCATGTAGAGCAGGTGTCCGTAGCTATGGCTACCTACGTAGTGCCCTTCTTTGACCAGTTGGCGGACGGTTTCGGGGAAACGCTCCAAGAATTCGCCGGTGAAGAAGAAGGCGCCCTTGATGCCGTGTTTCTTCAAGGTGTTCAGGATGGCTTCGGCTCCGTCGGCCTTGTCGGCGGCGGTAAATACCAGTGTAATCTGCTTCTTGGACGGGTCGGTACGCACAATGCCGCCGTTGATGTACCGGTTCTTGTCGGCTGGCGTGCTTCCTTGTTTCATCCCGTCTTTCTGCATGGCCGAGAGGTAGTAGGTGAGGCTCGCCGTGCCGTCCATCGTGGGTTCGTTGGTCGAATAGTCGCCGATGGCGTCGTGATACACCATTTGCCGCGGTTGGAAGCGGGCGTAGTCTTCACCCGGCTGGCCGGGCAGGCCGCTGAGGTTGACTCCGCGCAGGCCTTCGAAGATGGTGCGATAGACGGGGCCGTCCACCAGTCCGCCGGTGGCGTTTCCGGCATTGGCGATGGGATAAGAGGAGTGGGGTTGCGAGGGATAGTCTCCCCAAAGCGGGAGCTCTACCAGCATACTGGTGCCCCAGGGGTTGCACCCGAAGAGCCAGTCGCGCAGGGCGGCTTCCATCTCGGCATAGGTGTCGTCGCCGGTCAGCTCGCGATACAGGTGGCACTGGGTCAGCATGGCCACCGTCAGGTTGTTGGAGCACCAGATGTAGGGAATGCCGTACAGGAAGGGGCTTTCGACCGCTTTCTCCCACGTGCGCCGGATGCCGGTGCGCAGGTTGCGGATGAACTCCTGGCTGACGCGTTCGTTGCCGTGGCGTGCCAGCTGGTAGTGGCCCATGTTCAGGAAGGGGTACCACTGGTAGTGCCGGGCACTGTCGGCTCCCATCCAGGGCGTCACCGGCTCGCGGCGGCCGTATTCGATGGCCTGTTGCAGGTAGGTTGGGTCTCCTGTGGTGCGATAGAGTTCGATGGCGCCCAGCTCCATGTCGTCCGTCCAGTTGTCCTCTTCGTAGATGTAGGGCGAAAGTACGGAAGCCGTCTGGCACACGCCCGGTTGCCTGATGCCTTCCTGATAGGCGTCGTCGGCCTTGGCGCCGATTTCGGCGGCAAACTCGGGATAGAAGTCTTTCAAGATCCGTGCGCCCATGGCAAAACATGAGGCGAACTTTCCGGCCGTACTGGCCACACCGGTGGTCTGGTTGGTGAACTTGCCGCGCGATTGCGGCTTTCCGCTACAGAAGTACACGGGGCGTCCCTTGCCCGGCCCGTATCCATAATCCACCCGGTCTTGGTTGGGTAGCCTCATGCTGGCATGGTCGCGGTCGTCGGCAATCTGGTTGTACATCTCTCCCGGAGCCGGGTTCATGCGGTTCAGCCAGTCCAATCCCCATTTGATTTCGTCCACGATGTCGGGGATGCCGTTGGCGCCGGGGCGTCCGTCGCCATCGTAGGCGTCGCCAAAGGATTCGGGATTTTCTTGCCAGGCAAACATCATCTGGTAGATGGCATTGGCCGATGTAGTGGTGTATTGCAGGTAGTCGGCCGCATCGTGCCACCCGCCGCGTACGTCGAGGGGCTGTCCGCTCTTGGTGGGGTGGTACACAATATAGGCGTCGTGCACGTGGCAACTATCGTTCAGATAGGGGTTGTAGCCGCAACGTTGCTGGCGCATGTAGTTCAGCAGGAAATCGGCCGTGCCGTCATAGACGCGTGCGTTGATGGAGAAACGGGGCGAGGTGGCTTCACCGGCCTTCAGATAATATACGCCGGGGCGGGTGAACCGGCTGAAATCGAGGCGATAGGTGGACGCCATCTGACCTAAAGAGGACGTGGCCTTGGGCGAGTTGAAGGTGCAGGCCGTTTCGCCGGTATAGGCATCTATCAGGGTGTAGGTATCGAGCGAGGTCTGTGTGTCGCTCATGAAGACGGCTACTTTGACCGATTGCGGCAGGTAGCCCAGTTGGTTGACCCGTATCCATTCCCCGGCCTTCCCCGGCATGGATATGGCGGCTAGCAGGATGGCTCCGAGTAAACGATGTGTTTTCATGATGGTATCTGTTATATATATGTGTGAAGCTTTTTCTGCTAAGATACGGAAATCGTGGATAACGGCTTTTGTCTGGGCTTGAAAAAATGTTAACGTGATAAACTTTGTTTCTTTTAACGGCCTGTCAGTCGACGGCTTTTGTGCCGGACGGGCATTTGCATAAATTAAAGCTTGAAACGGCTGATTGGTATGTTATTTGTACTTTCCTTTTTAGAATAAAAAACAAACAACTATGGCTTTTATAGACTATTACCAAGTATTGGGCGTGGACAAAAGCGCCTCGCAGGACGACATCAAGAAGGCCTACCGCAAGCTGGCGCGCAAATTCCATCCCGACCTGAACCCCAATGACCCTACGGCCAAGGAGAAGTTTCAGGCCATCAACGAGGCAAACGAGGTACTGAGCGACCCGGAGAAGCGTAAGAAGTACGACGAGTATGGCGAACACTGGAAGCATGCCGACGAGTTCGAGGCACAGAAGCAGGCCCGTCAGCAGGCAGGCGGCTTCGGAGGCTTCGGCGCCGGAGCGCAGGGTTTCCACACGGACGGTAACGGCACCTACTGGTATTCGTCCGACGGACAGGAGTTTACGGGTAGCAATGCAGGTGGCTTCTCCGACTTCTTCGAGGAACTCTTCGGCCATCGCGGACGGAGCGGGCGGAGTACTCAGGGAGGTTTTCGCGGCCAGGACTATCAGGCCGAACTGAACCTGACGCTTCGTGAGGCCGCGCAAACTCATAAACAGGTGCTCAGCGTGGGCGACAAGCAGGTGCGCATCACCATTCCTGCCGGCGTGGCCAACGGGCAGGTCATCAAGCTGAAAGGCTATGGAGCTCCGGGCGTGAACGGAGGTCCTGCGGGTGATCTCTACATCACGTTTGTCATTGCCGACGATCCCGTGTTCAAGCGGTTGGGCGACGACCTGTATGTCGATGTCAATACCGATCTCTACACGGCCCTGCTGGGTGGCGAACAGTTGGTGAATACTCTGGACGGACAGGTGAAACTGAAAGTAAAACCCGGCACGCAAAACGACACCAAGGTGCGCCTCAAAGGCAAGGGATTCCCTGTCTATAAGCAGGAAGGCGTGCAGGGCGACCTGATTGTGACCTATCACGTCCAGTTGCCTACCAACTTGACGGAGGAACAGAAAGACATGTTCCGTAAAATTCAGCGTATGAACTAACTAAAAAAACAAACCGTTATGCAGAATGAATTGATTGTTGTCAGCGATTATTGCGACAAATGTCATATAGAGCCGTCGTTCATCGACCTGCTGGAGGAAAATGGACTGATTGATATCTTGTTCGACGAGGGCCGCCCCTGCCTCACCTTCTCCCAGCTGCCCGACGTGGAGCGCTATAGCCGTATGTACTACGACCTGTCCATCAATATGGAAGGTATCGATGTCATCCATCACCTGCTGGAGCGCATGGACGAGATGCAACGCGAGATACGCGACCTGCGCACCCGCCTGCGGATGTTTGAATAAAAGGCTGAAGACCGTCGGCCAGGGTCAGAGGGCGCATGCGTTTCCTGCGCAATACTCCTGGCTGGGCTTGCCGTTGTATTCGGGGTGGCGCTCCAGCCAGCGTACGGCATACGAGCATGTAGCTACGCAGGCATATCCCTGCTGGCGGGCATAGTCGTAGGCAGCCTTGACAAGCGCCGAGGCGATACCCCGCCCTTCGAGTGGTTTGGGGACGATGGTGTGGCGGATGTCGAGTGCGCCATTTTCAATACGGTAGGCCACATGGGCTGTTTCGCCGTCTTGTGTCAGGACGAAGCGATGCTGCTGGGGTTGGTGCTGGATGTCCATGATGCTTTGATTTTTATTGGATATATATAGATGCAGGCAAAGATAAGGTTTCTTCCCGGAAAAGCGAGGCGGAAGCCTGAAAAAAGAAAGTGCCTGGATGGTAAAGTGGAAGAGAACAGAAGTCACGCGAAGGTGGCTTGTGTTCTCTTTTTTTGTTGTCCGGACACTTCTTTTCTTGCCCCATGTTGAAGCCATTTCTTTCTTTGTATGAATTCGAAAACGTTTGCTGATGTGCATCGGGGCAGTTTGGTAGGGTGGATAATGGTTGTTTGGAAGATTTTGTCTATCATTGCAAAAGGAAAAAAGAAAACAAACTATCATAAGCTATGAAACATCGTTATCTTACCCTCTTGGCCGTTCCCGTGCTGATGTCGTGCGGGGCGGCAGACAAGACAACTTCCATCCCGGCACTGACGGTTGACGAGCTGGGTGTGGAGGTCGCTCCCGAAGCAAACCGTGAATATTCCTACACCGACAAGAAGGCGGGCTACTGGTACGGACGCACGCATCAGGACGAGCCCACGGACTGGTATGCCGGATGGAACCAGGCCAAGCGCCGCATCCTGTCGGACTATGCGCTGACGGTGGACGGTGCGCCCCTGTTGCGCCGCGATGCGCAGGTCTGCGTTTATCCCGACCGACTGGAGCGCCGCTGGGCGAATGCCGTCGAGACGCTGGCGATGGTGGACGACCGCGCCATTCTGAGCATCGCCGTAGACTCTGTGCAGGGCGACAGCATCGGTATCACCCTGAACGAAACGTTGCTGAAGGACGCCGAGCGTCGGGCCGATGCCCTCTGCTACACACCGCAGGAGGCGGAGAGCAACCGTCTGAAGGTTGTTCCTTTGAATTCTGTTGCCATTAGTTTCAAGGGCAACCGCATGCAGGCACCTGCTTCGGCCGGAGGTTTCCTCATCGCCTACGGTACGGAGGCGCATTGCGACTCGCTCATCGCCGGTTATCGGAAGGAGGGAACAGAATGGCTGGCTCAGCGAAAGGCACGCATGAACCGTCTGGTGACCGAGAACAACCCGCTACACTCCAACCTGCCCGAGCTGGACAAGGCGTTGGCCTGGATTACCCTGACCATGGACGAGCTCATCACCGAGCAGCAGGGTAAGGGCATCTATGCCGGCCTGCCGTGGTTCAACGAATATTGGGGCCGCGACATGTTCATCGCCATGCCGGGCGCCACGCTCGTCACGGGTCAGTTTGAAGTGACCAAGGACATCCTGAAGGACTTCGCCAAGTTGCAGGACCGCGACACCCTGTCCGTCACTTGTGGCCGCATCCCCAACCGTGCCAACCTGGAGGGCATTCTCTACAACACCGCCGACGGCACGCCGCGCTACGTCATCGAGGCTGAGGAGTTGCTCCGTTACTCGGGCGACCGCAGCTTCCTGCGCGACATCTATCCCTCCGTCGTTCTCAGCATCGACCAGAGCCTACGCCACCACACGGACGAGAAGGGCTACCTGCTGCACGAAGATGCCGATACGTGGATGGACGTGAAGCGCAACGGCATCCCCGGCTCGCCTCGCGGCAACCGTGCCAACGACATCCAGTACCTGTGGTACAAGCAGCTGGAGGCCGGCGCCCACCTGGCCCGTCTGATGGACGACGCACCTCATGCCGAGGCCTGGCACGAGGCCGCCGTGCGACTGGCCCGCAATTTCGAGGCCGATTACTGCAACAAGGACAGCCTACTTATCTACGACCATCTGAATGCTGACGGCACGCCCGACCTTCAGTACCGTCCCAACCAGCTCTACTGCTTCGAGCTGATAGCCGACGATGACTTCAAGCAGCGCGTCACCCGCCGCGTGTGGGAGGAGCTGGTCTATCCGTGGGGTGTCGCCTCACTGGCGCAATGGGACCTCCAGTTCCATCCGCAGCACGAGAACTGGCACTACTATCACAAGGACGACGCCTATCACAACGGTACCGTCTGGCTGTGGAACAACGGCATCGCCATGCAGCGCATGATTGAGTACGGCCAGCAGGAGACGGCGTGGAAGCTCTTCCAGAACATGAACCGCCAGGCCCTGTACGAAGGTGCCGTGGGTAGTCTCAGCGAGAATGCCGATGCTCATCCGCGCGAAGGGAAAACGTGGGCAGGCCGTTCAGGCACGTTCCTGCAAGCGTGGAGCAACTCCGAGCAGTTGCGCGTGTGGTACCAGTACTTCCTCGGCATCCGTCCCGACCTGATGAGCGGTACGGTGACCGTCGAACCCAAGCTGCCCGCCGAGATTACCGAGCTGCAGACTTCGGTGAAGATAGGTCGCGGCACGCTTTACTACACGTATAAGGACGGCAAGTTTGATGTTCGCCTTGAAGGCGAGGATGCCCAGGTTAATCTCATCCTGCCTCAGGCTGCTGCTCCCAATCCGATATTCGACGGCATAGACTTCTGTCAGCCTCGTCCGCTGGAGCACTATCCGTGCTTTGATACGTACCACGAACCGGCGCTGACGTACTGACGTAACATTCCTTTTACGAATAAAAAACACAATGTCATCCTTCACGCAGTGAAGGATGACATTGTGTTATAACGGTGCCCCTGTTTCTACTCCGCACCTCCTCCATTTTCATTTCCAACGCCTTCCTCCAGCCGCGCCAGCATCTGTCGCAGATGCGCCTCGTTTTCTGCATCCGAGAGGGTCGGGTCCTTCATGAAGCGGGCACAAGGCAGCTCGGGACAGCCGCCGCAATTCCGTCGCTTCCTGTCGCGGCAGCATTCGTAGATAGGACATACGTCCTTGTCCGTATAGGCCAGCCAAAACACCTTGCCGCGTATCTTCCGGCAACCGCCACAGACTGTGGGGAAGCTGGCACACTCGGCACACACTGCTCCGCAGGGTGATGGCTGTACGAAGTCGTCTTTCCACAACCACCACTTACATTTGGTCAGGTCGGGATGAGGCGTGTTGACGAAATACTCCACGGCACGATACAGGTAAAGCTGGCAACGGTCGAGGGTACAGCCGCGCAAACGGCATTCTTCGGCATAGAGGTCTTCAGCCCGTTTACCTTTCAGTGAGGCGATAGTAGGGTAGCCCATGTCCAGGAGATCTTGCTCGGTTTGGGCTCCGACGTTGGGGATTTGTCTGAGTTCGCTCATTGTTACAAGAGTTATCGTATATGTTTGGGAGTTATAATTTCACAATTTCTATTTTCTTGTATTATTATCTATCCGCATTTTTTCGAATGCGAATATAATCATTTGTAGGGGGCATACAAAGTATTTCCCGTAAATTGTAGCTAGGAAAAGGAAACTCCTGTTCTCGATTACAAAAAAAATACTCATAGTTCGTGTTGTTTGGGAGAGGTATTGTGTCTCGGGACTTTCTGTAAGACAAGAAGAGGCGGCCCAACCAGCAAAGGTGAACCGCCTCTTTCCATTATTTACGTAAAGTCAATTACTTGCGATAGCTTTCCAGCTCTTCTGCCTTGAACTTGCGGATGAAGTTGAAGTGCTTCTCCACTTCGGCTTCGGCGTAGTTGACGTACACTTGTGCACTATGGGCGAAGAGTTCGGGAGCTTTGGTAGCGTCCTGGATGATGAGCTGCGACATCACGCAGTCGGCAGCCATCTCGTAGAGGCGGCGTGCGGTGAAGTCGAGCAGTTCCTGGTTCTGGGCTTCCTTCACGGCGTTGGTGCAGGCTTCCAGCTTGTTGGTCATCTCCTTTACGCGGTCCATCAGCGGCTGCATGGCTTCGCTGCACGGGATTTGTTCGTATTCGCGCAGGATGGAAGCATAAGTGCCGTTTGTCACGTAGCGGATGGCGGCTACCGTCTGCAGCTGGGTAGTACCTTCGTAGATACTGGTGATGCGGGCGTCGCGGTAGATGCGCTGGCAGGCATATTCCATCATGAAGCCTGAACCGCCGTGAATCTGGATACAGTCGTAGGCGTTCTGGTTGGCGTATTCGGAGTTCATACCCTTGGCCAGCGGTGTGAAGGCGTCGGCCATCTTGGCGAAGCGTTTCTGCTCCTGACGTTCTTCGGGCGTCAGTTTGCGTTCGCGGGCGATGTCGTCCAGTGCCTTGTAGATGTCGACGTAGCGCGAAGTCTGGTAGAGCAGCGAGCGGCCGGCGTCGAGCTTGGCCTTCATCGTAGCCAGCATGTCGTAAACGGCGGGGAACTCGATGATGGCTTTGCCGAACTGCTTGCGGTCTTTGGCATAGGCCAGACCTTCGTTGTAGGCTGCCTGGCTGAGGCCGACAGACTGTGCGGCGATACCCAGACGGGCACCGTTCATCAGCGCCATCACATATTTAATCAGACCCAGCTTGCGGTCGCCGCAAAGTTCGGCCTTGGCGTTCTTGTAAACCAGTTCGCAGGTGGGTGAACCGTGGATACCGAGCTTGTTCTCGATGCGTCGTACGTCCACACCGCCGTCGCGCTTGTCATAGATGAACATGGAGAGACCGCGGCCGTCGTGTGTACCTTCTTCGGAGCGGGCCAGTACGAGGTGCAGGTCGGCGTCGCCGTTGGTGATGAATCGCTTCACACCGTTCAGGCGCCAGCACTGGTTGGCTTCGTCATAGGTAGCTTTCAGCATGACGCTCTGCAGGTCGGAACCGGCATCGGGCTCGGTCAGGTCCATAGACATGGTTTCGCCGGCGCAGATGCGGGGGATGAAACGGCTGTGCTGGTCTTCGTTGCCGAATTCATACAGCGTTTCGATACAGTCCTGCAACGACCAGATGTTGCCAAAGCCGGCATCGGCTTGGGCCACGATCTCCGCACACATGGTGTAGGGAGTGATGGGGAAGTTGAGGCCACCGTAACGGCGGGGCATGGTCATGCCGTTCAGGCCTGCCTTCACCATGGCGTCGAGGTTCTGCTTTGTGCCGCTGGCATATTCCACACGGCCGTTGGCGCAGTGGGGACCTTCCTCATCCACGCCTTCTGCGTTGGCAGCAATCACTTCGCCGGTAATCTCGCCGGTGATTTCCAATACTTTGTCGTATGAGTCCATCGCGTCGGCATAATCCTGCGGCGCGTAGTCGTACTCATCCTTGTCTTTATAGTTGCGTTCCTTGAGTTCGCAAATGCGTTCCATCAGCGGGTTGTTCAGATGGAAGCGCAATTCCGGGTGTTCAGTATAAAAGTTTGCCATTACTTACTGTTCTTTTTGTAGTACTTAATCATTTTAGGAATTACCTCTTCCACCGTTCCATTGATGACATAGTCGGCAATGGCATTGATGGGAGCGTTCTCGTCGTTGTTGATGGAGATGATGATACCCGCATCCTGCATGCCGGCGATGTGCTGAATCTGACCGGAGATACCGCAGGCGATGTACAGCTTGGGATGAACCGTTACACCCGTCTGACCGATCTGACGGTCGTGGTCAGCAAAACCGGCATCGACGGCGGCACGGCTGGCACCTACTTCAGCGTGGAGTTCCTTGGCCAGTTCGAACAGCATGTCGAAGCCTTCCTTCGAGCCCATGCCGTAACCTCCGGCCACTACGATGGGAGCACCCTTCAGGTTGTGTTTGGCCTTCTCCACATGGCGGTCAATGACCTTGACTACGTAGTCCGTTTCGGGCACGTACTTGGCCACGTCGTGACGGATTATTTCGCCTTGATAGTTCTCGTCGAGGATTTCTTTCTTCATCACACCCTCGCGGACGGTAGCCATCTGCGGACGGTGTTCGGGGTTGACGATGGTAGCCACGATGTTACCGCCGAAAGCGGGACGGATCTGATAGAGAAGCTTGTCGTAAGTCTTGCCAAGCTTCTTGTCTTCGTGGCTGCCGATTTCCAGTTGGGTACAGTCGGCGGTCAGTCCGCTGGTCAGGGCCGAAGATACACGCGGGCCGAGGTCGCGGCCGATGACGGTGGCACCCATCAGGCAGATCTGAGGCTTCTCTTCCTTAAACAGGTTGACAAGGATGGAAGTGTGGGGCAGGGAAGTATAGGGGAAGAGGCCCGGGGCGTCGAACACGTGTACGCGGTCTACGCCGAAAGGCAGCACTTGTTTTTCTACACCTTCGAGGCCGGTGCCGGCGCAGATGGCTTCCAGCTGGCAGCCCAGTTCGTTGGCTAACTTGCGGCCTTTGGTCAAAAGTTCAAGACTGACGTCGGCAACATGGCAGCCGTCCATCTCACAATATACAAATACGTTGTTCATAATTCTTTATCCGATAGTGTGGTTAGCCAAAAGTTCTACAATCAGGTTCTCTACATCGGCATCACTGCCTGTCAGGGTCTTGCTCTCCTTGGCCTGGAAGACGATGTTCTCAATCTTCTTCACCTTTGTGGGTGAGCCGCTGAGGCCGCATTGCTTGGTGTCGCCGTTGACATCGGCCACGCTCCACTCCGTGATGTTCAGGTAGGGGCGTTGCTCGTAGAGCGAGGCATAGGGCAGGGCGGCACCGTCTTTGGTCAGGGCTGCTTTCTCCTGTCCGCCCATGGCGCGTTTGTACTTCTGCACCAGCTTGGCGTTGCGCGGACGGCAGGGAGCAGCACTACCGTTTACGGTGAGCACGATGGGCAGCGGGCCTTCTACGGTCTCCACGCCGCCGTCGATGTGGCGTTTCACGCGGATGCGGCCGTCCTTCACTTCCTGAATTTCCTCTACGTACGTAATCTGCGGCAAGCCCAGCTTTTCGGCCACCTGCGGGCCTACCTGTGCCGTATCGCCGTCGATGGCCTGGCGGCCGCCGAGGATGATGTCATACTCGCCTATTTTGCGGATGGCTGTGGCCAGTGCATACGAGGTGGCCAGCGTGTCAGCACCGGCAAAGGCGCGGTCGGTCAGCAGATAACCGCCATCGGCACCGCGGTAAAGTCCTTCGCGAATGATTTCGGCTGCACGTCCCGGTCCCATGGTGAGCATGGTGACGGTCGATCCCGGGTGTGCGTCTTTCAGACGTAGCGCCTGCTCCAGCGCATTAAGGTCTTCCGGGTTGAAGATGGCCGGAAGGGCCGCACGGTTGATGGTACCGTCGGCGTTCATGGCATCCTTGCCCACACAGCGGGTGTCGGGCACTTGTTTTGCCAATACTACGATTTTCAAACTCATGATATTAAAAATTAGTATAAGTGTTTCTCTTGTCTTTATTTATTGATGCTTCCCGTTATTATTCGGTTGGCTATCAGGGTGCAAATTTACAGAAAGTGTCGGGTTTGGCAAGAAATAGGGGCAGAAAATGCACAATATAGTCGGGAATGAGCAATTTCGGTCTTTTCTTATACTCGTATAAGAAAACCCATAGATTTGTCAGGGATCATGACAAACCTATGGGCTCTTCAATTAAATAAGGATATTAAAGATGACCTATCTTATCTTTGTTTAGAACAAAATACCTAAGCGAAATCCTACGTTATTCTGTCCTTCAATATCCCCGGTCAATGTTTCTGTTCGATTCGTTGCATAGCTATAGTAGCCAGCGATATGGAATCCCCAGTTCTTCTGTAGGTTCGGATAGATTTTGAGGCCTACTTCTGGTGAGGCATAGAATCCCCAACTTGTATCATAAAGCCCTCCTGTACCAAAATAAGTAGTATAGCGGGCGAACATAGTTCCTAGTTTGATACCGACATAAGGACGAATATATGAACTCGTACAGAAGGTATAGGCAGTCGTAGCTCCAAAAGGTAACTGGAAAGCTGAGCGTTGCTGGTCGGTAGTTAGACTTTCGGTTGGCGACAGGCTGATAGTCTGACGTCCTACGTAGCTGTGATTGGAATGAAATGATAAGAATGCGCCGGCTGAGAAGTGGGATGTCACGTCGTAGGCTCCTTCAAGATTCATGCCCCAGCCACTGATTTTGTCGGCAAATCCAGTGGACAGAGGAGCGTTCATCTGCCAGTCTATGATAAGGTGTACTTTCCGTTGCGAGGCATGTTGTGCCTGTGCTTGCGGAAGGAGGGCCACCAGCATGCAGGCGGCCAGTGTCAGGGTCTTCAGTATGTTTGAAATCTGTGTAGTTTTCATTGTGAACCTCCGTTTCTTATTTGTTGGACTGAATGTAGGGTGACTGTTCGAATGCCTGTTCGATGGCTGCGCTCATCAACTTGATGTTGTAGTTGGAGTTGTATTGGTAGCCCGATGCGTCGGCATACCATACGACGGGCAGTTGAGTATTTCCTTTTTCATTGTCCGAGAGGTTTACCATTTCCATGACTAGCGTATTGGTGTCGTAGCTATAGTTGATGGTGTAGGGGTAGTACCATCCTCCCCACCAGGGACCCCAGTAGCCGTAATCCCACCATCCGCCCCACCATCCGCTGCTGATATTGACGCGCTGGGCGATGTAGGAGAGCTGTACGCCGAGGTCGGCTTCCGTCTTCAGTTCAGGGTTGGTAATCCGCTGGTAACCGCGGCTGTCCATCTCGGCTGCTACGACGTCGATGAGTTTTTGGGAGTTATCATCCTTCCAGTATGTGGCGTGGTGGCTTCCTGCCTCCAAAATACTGTCGGGCAGAAAGTAGGTCTTGAATTTGCCGAAGTCTGTACTGCTGTCATAATCGGTATAAACCACCATATCTGAGTCCAGCTGTCCCAGATCGGGGTCTTTCTCACATGCCGTAATGGTCAGTGTCATACAGGCCAGTAATAAAATCTTTTATGAATGTCCGCAAGTTGCCAATTAGTAGATTCTATGTTTGAAGTCCGCCCTATAGGAACACGCACAAAGTTCAAGCCTGTCAAAAAGCCTGAATCCGAAATACCTTCTGTTGAACTTGTAGCAGAACTC
>DXAV01000093.1 GCA_019116805.1 Candidatus Bacteroides merdavium
TATTTCAGTGAGAATAACTTCTCAGAAAGGATACTTTTATGGAAACTTTCCCAAGTTTTTCTCCGATATGCAGTTACTTGATTCAAGACTTCTCTCTCCCTACAACCCTTTTATATTCTACAACCTTCCAATAGCCCTCAGAAGTATCTGTAAAGCCTAATTTAGCCTATATTGATTTATATTTTCATTCTTTTGACGGACGTTTTCCTTTTCTCTCACTACATTTGCGTCACGAACTAAAATGTAAATGTACTAATACCGAAACAACTTATGACAATTACCTTCAGAATTCAGTATCACACCACGTGGGGCGAAAGCCTCCGTGTCCTCCTTCACGAGGGACCCGAAGTAGAGCTGTCCACTATGGATGGAAATCTATGGGAAGGTCAAACCAGCTTCCGGCCGGAACGTCCCGATGCCAACGTTTCTTATCGTTATGCCGTATACCGGGACGGCCATCCCGTGCGCGTAGAATTTGGGGCCATCCCCCACACGCTTTGCCCGACGGGAGATGACACCTGTCATTATCTCTTGCAAGACACGTGGCGCGACCTGCCCGCAGCTTCTTATCGTTTCAGCTCCGGCTTTTGTCGCACGGGCGAGGAAAACGAAAAAGAAACCATGCCCTTACCCGAGGGAGATACGTACATCATTTTCCGTGTCCTATGTCCCTCACCCCGTACGAAACAACGCATTCTGGGTCTTACGGGCAATTGCAAAGCCTTGGGAAACTGGGGTGCTTCTGCCCCACTCCGAATGTACGAAGTATGCCCTAACGTCTGGCAGCTTGCCCTGGATGCTTCGACATTACCCCCGTCCTTCCAATATAAATATGTGACCATCGACGAGGCAAGTCAGGACATAAGTGAATGGGAAACAAACGACAATCACTCCCTGACGCCCCCTTCGCTCCAACCGGGAGAGACCTACGTGGGCGTAGAAGAAGAAGTGTTCTTCGCCAGCGAAGCCTACAAGGTAGCCGGAAGTGCTATCCCCGTCTTCTCGCTCCGTTCCGATGGAAGTTATGGCGTGGGCGACTTCGGCGACTTGAAGACTTTCATCCGCTGGGCGGCCGATACCCACCAGCGTGCCGTACAGGTGCTTCCCATCAACGATACCACAATGACCGGTACATGGACAGATTCTTATCCATATAGTTCTATCTCCATCTATGCGTTCCACCCGATGTACGTGGACTTACGCCAGCTTCCCCCCTTGCACGATCCGGACGCCACTATCGCCTTCGAGCAAAAGCGTCAGGAACTGAATGCCCTGCCCCAAGTAGATTATGAAGGCGTAAACCATTGGAAACGTGCCTATCTGAAAGCCGTCTTCCAGCAAGAGCAAGAGGCCATTCTCTCTTCCGATAGTTACCAGACTTTCTACCGGAACAATGCCGAATGGCTTCGCCCATATGCCGCATTCTGCTACCTCCGAGACCGTTTCCACACGCCCGACTTCCATCAATGGGGCGAATATGCCACATATCGCACCGAAATGGTCGAACAACTTTGTGCGCCGGAGAGCGAAACATACGCGGAAATCTCCTATCATTGCTTCGTACAATACTTGCTGTATATCCAGCTTCTGGATGCCTGCAATTATGGTCGCGAACGGGGTGTTATCGTCAAAGGAGATATCCCCATTGGCATCAGCCGCACGAGCGTGGAAGCTTGGGTCGAACCATACTACTTCAACATGAACGGTCAGGCGGGCGCTCCCCCCGATGCATTCTCCACAAAAGGACAAAACTGGGGATTGCCAACCTACAACTGGAAAGTGATGGAAGAAGACGGATACCAATGGTGGCAACGCCGTTTCCGCAAAATGGCCGATTATTTCTCTGCCTACCGCATCGACCACATTCTGGGCTTCTTCCGCATTTGGGAGATTCCCACCCACTCTGTGCATGGTCTCTTGGGACAGTTCGTCCCCTCCCTGCCCATGAACGTGGGGGAAATTGAAAGTTATGGACTTCCCTTCCAGAAAGAATTCATGACTCGCCCGTTCATCAACGACTTCATGCTGAACCAAATGTTCGGTCCACGGGCGCAGGAAGTTCGCGACAACTTCGTACAACATTTGCATGACGACATCTACGCAATGCGTCCCGAATTCGATACCCAACGAAAAATCGAAGCCCATTTTGCAGGAAAAGATGATGCAGATACCCTCAGTCTTAAAGAGGGACTTTATGCCCTGGTAAGCGATGTGCTCTTCATCCCCGACCGAGACAATCCGGAAATGTACCACCCGCGTATCGCCGTCCAGAACGATTACGTCTATCGCCAGTTGAACCAAGGAGAAAAAGATGCCTTCAATCGCCTCTACAACGACTATTATTACCGGAGACACAACGATTTCTGGTATCGCGAAGCCATGAAGAAACTTCCCGTCCTGACACAAGCCACGCAGATGCTGGTATGTGGAGAAGACTTGGGCATGGTACCCGATTGCGTACCTTGGGTAATGGAACAGCTACAGATCCTTTCACTCGAAATCCAGCGTATGCCCAAGCGCCCGGAGGATGAATTCGGACATGTCGGTTCCTATCCTTTCCGTTCGGTATGTACCATCGGCACGCACGACATGAGTACTTTCCGTGGCTGGTGGGAAGAGGACCGCACGGTATCGGCCCGCTTCTTCCGTCACGAATTGGGACATTGGGGTGAAGTGCCCGTACATGCACCTGGCTGGCTGTGTGAGGACGTGGTACGACGCCACCTCTATAGTCCTTCCATGCTCTGCATCCTGACGTGGCAAGACTGGACATCCATGGATGAGACTCTGCGCAACCCGGATATCGACATCGAGCGCATCAACGTACCGGCCAACCCGCATCATTACTGGCGCTGGCGCATGCACATCAGTATCGAAGAATTGATGAAACAAGACGCATTCAACGAGAAAATCCGAAGAATGATTGACGAAAGCGGAAGATAAATTCCCATTAAGCAAACTAAAATCATGAAAGAAATACCCAATCAAAGTTTTTGGAAGCTATGGAACATCAGTTTCGGTTTCTTTGGTGTACAGATTGCCTATGCTTTGCAGAGCGCGAATATCAGCCGAATCTTCTCCACGCTGGGCGCTGACCCGCATAGTCTGAGTTACTTCTGGATACTGCCTCCGCTGATGGGCATCATCGTACAGCCCCTCATCGGAATGTTCAGCGACCGCACATGGTGCCGCTTCGGAAGACGTATTCCCTACCTATTTGTGGGAGCCACGGTGGCCGTGCTCGTGATGTGCATGTTGCCTAATGCAGGCAGTTTCGGCATGTCAGTGGGTGCCGCCATGGTGTTCGGTCTCATCTCACTGATGTTGCTGGACACAAGCATCAACGTGGCCATGCAACCCTTCAAGATGATGGTAGGCGACATGGTGAACGAGAAACAGAAGGGGCTGGCCTATGCCATACAGAGTTTCTTGTGCAACGCCGGAAGCCTGGCGGGTTACCTCTTCCCTTTCATCTTCGCGGCCATAGGCATCAGCAACATCGCGCCCAAGGGGGTGATACCAGATTCGGTCATCTACTCCTTCTACATCGGTGCGGCCATCCTTATCCTTTGCGTTATTTACACCACGTTGAAGGTAAAGGAATATCCGCCCCAGCTCTATGCCGAATACCACGGCATCACGAAAGAAGAAAAGGAGGAAAAAGTCAACGTGTTCCGCCTTCTGGTACGTGCACCCAAGGCTTTCTGGACGGTAGGGCTGGTACAATTCTTCTGTTGGTCAGCCTTCATGTTTATGTGGACCTACACGAACGGTACCGTAGCTGCCAACGCCTTTGACACGCCTTCCGTAGAATTGGTAAAAGACGGAGTAACGAGCCTTGTGCTTGACACACAATCGCAAGAGTACCAGAATGCGGGTGACTGGGTGGGCATACTTTTCGCGGTACAGGCCATCGGCTCAGTCATTTGGGCAATGGTACTCCCGATATTCAAGAACCGGAAACTCTCCTACTCACTCAGCCTCGTGCTTGGCGGCTTGGGCTTTATCTCTACCTACTTCGTACATGACCAATACCTGCTGTTTGTATCTTTCTTGCTGATTGGATGTGCGTGGGCGGCGATGTTAGCCCTACCCTTCACCATCCTGACCAATGCCCTCAGCGGAGGCCACATGGGCACATACCTCGGCCTGTTCAACGGCACGATTTGCGTACCCCAGATTGTAGCTGCGGCCCTCGGTGGACAAGTATTACACCTCTTCACCCGTCCCGGCGCGGTGCCTCCGGAAGTAAACATGCTGGTACTGGCGGGATGCCTGTTGATTATAGGAGCAATGTGCGTGAGCATCATTAAGGAGAAAAAATGACGAAGAATGAAAAATGAAGAATTGCCTTACCTCCTCCCAAAGTCTATTGGTTGGCAACGGAACAATTCTTCATTTTTCATTCAATTGATTCCCATCACTTCCTGTTCGAACTTTTCTTTGTCGCCCATGGCCTTGTTGCGCATCTTGCTGCGGTAGTTATACACCGTGGCGAGAGAGTAGCCAAGGAAATGGGCGATGCTGTTCGTATCCGTCACACCCAGGCGGATGAGAGCAAAAATACGCAACTCCGTATTGAGCAGTTCGCCAGACTTGGGAGTGATACGTCCATCCTCTTGGAGAAGGTTGTTAAAGCGTTCGATGAACCGTGGGAAAAGCTCCAGAAATGATTTGTCAAAGTCGCGATAGAAAGCCTTGCGCTCATCGCGCAGGAACTGATCGGAACGGATGGCGTGGAAAAGAGCATCGGTCTTGGAAGCCATGGCCAATTTCTCCAGCGAGCGACGATATTGCTCCAACTTATCCAGATAACCCACGCAGCGGTCCAGGTAGCGAGCAATGTAAACCTCCTTGATGCGCCCTGTCTGCTCCAAGTCCAGATTGGCTGCATGAAGACGCCGGTTTGCCTGGTAAAGATCGCGCCGCATGGCAGCCAATTTCTTCATCCAGCGATAAAGGTAGACCACGGCGCCGACCAAAAGCAAGGCCAGAAGGCTGATGCCTAAGAGCAGGCCAGTGACCACAGCGCGTTCGTGGGCCGCCTTTTCGTTGTAAGCACGGTCAATAATAGGATAAATCTCCGTCACCTCCAACGAACGCAAGCGAGCGTGACAGGCTACGGCATCCTCCATGGAGCAGTTCAGGTAGGCATAGGCACGGTCAATATCGCCCCGTTCATAGAGCAAGCGAGCCAATTTGTGAAGGGAAGCATACTCACGCACGGCACGCTCCAAGTCCCAAAGAGCAGTACGGGCCAAGTAATAAATCTGGCGGGAAGTGTCGCCCTTAGCCACATAGGCTTCGTACATGGTGTAATTCAGATAGGACTGTATTTTAGGCTCTTCTGTCTCACCAAGCAGATGCGCAAGAATACCTACGGACTCATCGGGATGGCCATTCAGAGCCGCCTTCTCGGCGCGGACGATGTCGCGATCCAAAGAACGTGGAGCAGTCACGTAAATGGAGTCCCGATAAAGGTCGGTCTGTTGCAGGTACTTACATTTCACACGGTGCTCGATGGTATAGTCGGCCAGCCAGCCATAACAGGTTCGGCACGCATGGTAATAAGTCATACGCAAGGCCGTATCCAAACGAGCGGCGTCCACTTGTTGCAGCAGATGGAGCGCATCCGCATAGAGCCCCATCACGCCCAAGACGGCGGCACGGTTGATAGCCACTTCCTCAGCCAACTCCGGATGTCCGGAGATGGGCAGCAGGGCGGCACAACGATTGAGGTAATGGACTGCAGAGTCGGCCTGGTAGTGCTGGTATTCATCAGACAGTTCCTTGCAAAGGCTATATTGCTCAAGTGTGTCGGTGACAAGGGCGAGCCGTCGGCGCAAGTCGGAGATGCGAGCCTCCTTGCGGGCATGAAACTCCTTCTTGCGGGCAATCGTATCGTCCAACTTGTCCAGCACGTCACAGATAGAATCGGAGGGCAACGGGGTGGCCTTCACGGAAGACACGACGGGCAGGAAAAGAAAAATCAAGGTCAGTACAAAGATTGTTATCATGGTTTTACTGGATTTTACCGGGTTCTACAAAAATGTTCTGCAAAGGCGGACACTCCGGTTCTTCATGAGAGCCGCTTTGTTTCGCGGAGCGAATGTGTACCCTCTTGCGGAAGCAAATGTAGGTCATTTTTGCGAGACGACCAAAAATCAAAATGCGATTTGAAAAGAAAATACCTTTAACGATGGCAAAAATTTCATACGGTTGGCCTAAAAAAGAACATGAATGCGCATTTTTTCAGAATGATTGCATAAAGAATGAGAAGCAAATATAAGCAAGGATAAATGGCCAAGTATTATTGGATACTCGGCCATTTATCCTTGCTCCTATGTCGGTTGAAGCATAGCATCCTTGCAAAGGCATTCGCTATTTACGCTTGCAGTTCCCGTTCCTGTATTCTGAAGGGGAGACTCCACAATACTTCTTGAAATAACGTCCGAAAACAGACTGATCCGGAAAGTGCAGTTTATAGGCAATTTCCTTGATGCTGAGTTTAGTGAGCCGAAGGCTATGCTGAGCTTGCAATATGGTAAAGGTTTCTATCCATTGAATTGCAGTGCGCCCGGATTGTGTTTTGACAATGGATGCATGTCACCCAAAACATACCGCGCAACCTATGTCAGCACACAACTTTCTGGCTTATGACTTGACAGTCCTTGGCAACAACTCCTCCTGCACATTACCCATTGCTCCCCAGAGACTATACCTCGCCTCGGGGTTCAATTCTTCCAACTGCCGGAGGACTTCGCGGATGGCTGTACGCCCAGACTCGTTCTCATAAGGGCAACGCTTTTGCTGGGCGGGCCAGCCACGTAGGGAAGCTAAAGCCACAATATCCGCCTCATGTACCAGGCAGAGGGGACGGATGATGGTAAGGGGAAACTTACGCATCTGTAACAAGGGCGGCATTGTGGAGAAAGCACCCTGGTAGGTGAGATTCATCAACATCGTCTGGAGGATGTCATCCATGTGGTGCCCCAAGGCTATTTTGTTACAACCCCGCTCTTGAGCGAGGGTAAAGAGAGCCTTACGCCGATTCCACGAACAGAGGAAACAAGGCGACTTGCGAGTATCTCCTGTAGCATCGAACGTAGCTTCTATCACATGCAAGGGAATGTCCAGATCCTGACAAAAGCCGGAGAGAAAAGCGGTATCCGTGCGATAACCGATATTGGTCATCACCACGTGCGCAGCCTCCACTTCAAAACGCGGGCGCCACACACGGGAACGGTTAGCCAACAATTCGGCCAAAGCCAAAGAATCCTTGCCTCCGGAAAGAGCTACAAGAATGCGGTCGCCTTCATCAATGAGTCCATAATCCGTCAATCCCCGTTGGAAACGACGACGCACACGAGCACAAAGTATCTTTTCTGATTCCATAATCATTTCATTTCCAGCGCAAAGTTACGATTTCCTTTTCTTACCCTCCAAATATACTCCACAGAAATATACAAGTTCCGGAAATTTTTCGTATTTTTGAACCGCAAACTTAGAGCCCGTTTAAATTTTGCTTTGCTTGATTTCTAAGGACTGTTTCCAAGGATATACTTATGGTGGAAGCAAGGAATGTATCTGGGACGAACGCAAGAATATAGACTGGGAAAAGCCCCAATCTGAATCCATGAGAAGTAAAAATTAAGCAAGCTCTTAACCCGAATAATAGAAATGAAGCAGAAACGACTGACATATCTCCTGCCCTTGGTTTTGGCCTTTTTTTCCATATCGGCTACCGCACAAACCTTGGCAAAGGCACAAGCCCTTTTCAAGGAAGGAAACTTTGTCGAAGCCAAACCCGTGTTCGAGAAATACGTGAAGCGTGTTCCCGCCAACGGCAACTATAACTTATGGTATGGTGCGTGTTGCTTGCGCACGGGCGAGGCTGAAGCAGCCGTCCGCCACCTCGAAGTGGCTGTCCAGAAGCGTATCCCCAGCGGACAATTTTGGTTGGCTCAAGCTTACGATGCTACCTACCGCTACGAGGAAGCCATCAGCACGTTGGAAGACTACACGGCTGAACTCCGGCGGCGCCGGCGCTCCACCCAAGAAGCTGATTCATTACTGAACCTCTGTCGCGCCCATTTGCGGATGCTGAAGGGCGTGGAACGCGTTTGCGTGGTGGATAGTTTTATTGTGGACAAAGCACGATTCCTCGAAGCTTACCGCCTCAGCCCTCAGACTGGACACCTCTATCCCTACGACGGCTACTACCCTACCTCTGAACGTACAGGTACTATCGTTTACGAAAACGAACTGGGCAACAAGATTTATTATAGCGAGGCCAATGATACAGGCGTCCAGCAACTGCGCACCAGTACCCTTTTAGCGGGCGAATGGAGCCAAGGAGTCCCCCTTGCGGGTGACTTTCCTGACTCGATAGATACGGCCTACCCTTTCCTGATGTCAGACGGCGTCACCCTCTACTATGCCAGCCGGGGTGCAGAGTCTTTGGGTGGATATGACATCTTCGTCACTCGCTACAACACTAACACCGATACCTACCTACGACCGGAGAACATCGGAATGCCTTTCAATTCGCCTGCCAACGACTATATGTATGTAGTGGACGAATATGCTAACCTCGGTTGGTTCGCCTCCGACCGCCACCAGCCGGAAGGACGTGTCTGCATCTATGTATTTATCCCCAACCTTTCTAAACAAGTGTACAGTTACGAACAGACGGATCATGAGCGCCTTCGCTCGTTAGCCGCCCTCCATGCCTTACGCGACACATGGATTGATTCCAATCTGGTATCACAAGCCCATGCACGTTTGGCTGACATGAGCCATGCCCAGCTGGCTCCGGACGCTCCACGCCCCGACTTCACCTTTATAATGAACGACCAATATACTTATCATACGGAAGCGGACTTCCGTTCCTCCCAAGCTTTGGCCTTTTTCCGACAATACGAACAAACCCAAAAAAAACTCCGCCAACACCGTTCCCATCTCGCAAACTTGCGCGACACCTATACCCAAGCTTCCACAAGCGAACGCAACCGCCTGGCTCCCGATATCCTGAAACAGGAAAAGGAACTCCTCCAACTGGAGCAGGAGGCGCATCGACTGGAAAAAGCGGTAAGAAAGGAGGAAAATTCAGCAATTAGTGGTCAGTGATGAAATAATCAATACTAACTTCTAAGTTCTAAATACCAATCATTAAACAATATGTCAATTATGGATATCCTCATTATCTGTCTTCTCATCCTGGCCGCCGTGATACTTTTCTTAGTGGAATTGTTCGTGGTGCCGGGCATCAGCATCGCCGGCATTTTGGCGGGTATCTGTGCCCTATTGGGCAATTATTATGCTTTTGTCTACGTGGGTACCGAAGCTGGCATCATTACTCTTGTGGTCACAGCCGTGGCCAGCATCGGAAGTCTCGTATGGTTTATGCATTCCAAAACATTGGACAAACTCTCACTCAAGACAGATATCACCGGTAAAGTAGATCGCTCAGCCGAGCAAAGCCTTCAACCGGGAGACACGGGCATAACCACCACCCGTTTGGCCCTCATAGGTTATGCGGACATTAAGGGGTACATAGTCGAAGTGAAATCCACAGGTGAGTTCCTGGACGAACATACCCCTGTGCGCGTGGCTCGCGTAGTAAACGGAGTGGTACTGGTCGAGAAAATTCCCTGACCTCATCCAATATCCCATTTTAATTTTAACTAATTTTCAACTCTCAAATCTCAATTCAAATGGAACTCTACCTGATTATCTTCCTCGTAGTAGGCGGGCTTATTTTTCTGGCCCTGTTCTTCCACTATGTGCCTTTCTTCCTTTGGTTATCGGCCAAGGTATCAGGCGTCAGCATCTCGTTAGTGCAACTCTTCCTGATGCGCATTCGCAAAGTGCCTCCTTATGTCATTGTCCCCGGTCTCATTGAAGCCCACAAAGCCGGTTTGAGCAACATCACGCGCGACGGTCTCGAAGCACACTATCTGGCAGGCGGACACGTAGAAAAAGTAGTGCATGCCCTCGTATCGGCGGCCAAGGCCAATATTGAACTGTCCTTCCAAATGGCAACCGCCATAGACTTAGCCGGACGTGATGTGTTTGAAGCAGTACAGATGTCCGTCAATCCCAAGGTGATTGACACTCCGCCCGTAACCGCTGTAGCCAAGGATGGCATCCAACTCATTGCCAAAGCCCGCGTTACCGTGCGTGCCAATATCCGTCAGCTTGTGGGAGGTGCCGGCGAGGACACCGTACTGGCCCGTGTGGGTGAAGGTATTGTGTCCAGTATCGGTTCATCAGAGAGCCACAAACAGGTACTGGAAAACCCAGACTCCATTTCGAAGCTCGTCCTCCGTAAGGGGCTTGATGCAGGCACTGCCTTTGAAATCCTCTCCATTGATATCGCAGACATTGATATAGGCAAAAACATCGGTGCTGCCTTACAAATGGATCAAGCCAATGCAGACAAGAACATCGCCCAAGCCAAAGCAGAGGAGCGTCGTGCAATGGCCGTAGCCACCGAACAAGAAATGAAAGCCAAAGCACAAGAGGCTCGAGCCAAGGTCATCGAAGCAGAAGCCGAGGTGCCCAAAGCCATGGCCGAGGCATTCCGCTCTGGAAATTTAGGCATTATGGATTACTATCGGATGAAAAATATTGAGGCTGATACCCAGATGCGCGAAACCATCGCACGCCCCACACCGGGAAGTCAAGGTAATGCTAATAAATAATTGCTTTTGTATATGTAGTAGTCAGAGGAAGTTAGAGGCCAATAGCTTTTTGTGTTAGAATCATCTATCGGCCTCTAACTTCTTTCTCCCCTTCCCTCAAAAAAGAAGATTTATGACTAAATATTTTGCTCCCTCTGAACTCATCATTAACGAAGACGGATCCATATTCCATCTTCACGTACGCCCCGAATGGTTGGCTGATAAAATCATCCTTGTAGGCGACCCCGGGCGAGTGGATCTCGTAGCACGCCACTTGACGCACTGCGAATGCAATGTGCAGAGCCGCGAGTTTCACACCATCACGGGTATCACCCCAAATGGGAAGCGCATCACCGTAGTGTCCACCGGCATTGGGTGCGACAACATTGACATCGTGCTCAATGAACTGGACGCCCTAGCCAACATCGACTTCCAAACCCGCCGCGAGCGACACATCTTGCGCCAGCTCGAAATCGTACGCATCGGTACCTGCGGAGGGCTACAACCCAATACTCCCACAGGCACCTACGTTTGTTCACAAGTGTCCATAGGTTTCGACGGGCTGCTCAATTTCTATGCCGGACGCAATGCCGTGTGCGACCTACCCTTGGAACGTGCCTTCTTGAACCACATGGGATGGACAGGCAATCTTTGCGCTCCAGCTCCTTACGCTATCCATGCCAACGAGGAACTGGTAGAACGCATCGCCCGCCAAGATATGATGAGAGGTATCACCATAGCTGCCAATGGCTTCTTTGGCCCTCAAGGAAGAGAGCTTCGCCTTCCTTTGGCCGACCCCGACCAAAACGCCAAAATAGAATCCTTCCAATGGCAAGATCTACGTATCACCAACTTCGAGATGGAGAGTTCTGCCTTGGCCGGACTCTCCCGCCTTATGGGACATCGTGCCACCACTGTGTGCATGGTCATTGCCAACCGACGCTCACACGAAGCCAATACTGGCTACAAAGCCACTATTGATCAGTTGATAGAAACAGTATTAGAGAGAATCTGAGTGTTACCATTTGACAATTAGCAAAATTGAAAAAACAATGAATGAAGACACCATCTGCGCCATAGCCACTGCCCAAGGGGGAGCCTTAGGTATCATCCGCGTATCAGGTCCAAAGGCAATCCCCCTCACATCCTCTATCTTCCGTCCTTTTCGTGCAAACAAACAGTTAGAGAAAGCACTGCCTTATACCCTCACCTTCGGATATATCGTGGAAGGAGATGAAGTGGTGGACGAAGTATTGGTATCCGTCTTCCATGAGCCTCATTCGTACACAGGCGAGGACTCCACAGAGATCACCTGTCATGGTTCTCCCTACATCCTTCATCGCACCCTCCAGCTCCTTATTGACCACGGAGCACGCTTGGCCCAACCAGGTGAATACACTCGACGTGCCTTTATCCATAACAAGATGGACCTAAGCCAGGCCGAAGCCGTAGCAGACCTTATCGCTTCCACTTCCCAGGCTCAGCACCGATTGGCTATGAATCAAATGCGAGGTGGGTTCAGTAAGGAATTACGCACTTTACGGAATAAACTACTCCAAATTACCTCTCTCATCGAGTTAGAACTGGACTTTACCGACCATGAAGAGTTGGAATTTGCCGACCGCTCGCAACTCACCGCTCTCGCTTCGGAAATCGAGCATACCATTACCCGTCTGACCCATTCCTTTAAGTTAGGGAATGCTCTCAAGAACGGTATTCCTGTAGCTATCATCGGTGAAACTAACGCCGGTAAATCCACCCTACTCAATGCCCTATTGAACGAAGACAAAGCCATTGTGAGCGATATTCACGGAACCACGCGCGACATCATAGAAGATATCGCAAACATCCAGGGCATTAACTTCCGTTTCATCGATACCGCCGGCATTCGCCAGACGCATGACACTATTGAAGCTTTAGGTATTGAGCGCAGTTTCCGTGCCATGGAGCAAGCACAGATTATCATCATCGTATGCGATATTAACGAGGACGAAGAGCGATTCCGTGCCTTCTATACGCAAATCCTCCCTCATCTCGCTGATAAGCAGGTACTTCTCCTTCTCAATAAATGTGACACGGCGTACACTCCCCACTTCACTCCACCCAAAGGCATTTCTACCCTCACTCTCTCCGCCAAGCAGGGTACGCACCTTGACCGTCTTCAATCTCTTTTGGTTGAAGCAACTGGCCTATCCGGGACGAACCAAGACGATATCATCGTCACCAATATTCGTCATTACGAAGCCCTCACCCGTGCCCTCAATGCTCTCCACCGCGTACAAGCAGGTCTTTCAGAGGAGCTTCCTTCCGACCTCATCGCCCAAGACCTGCGTGAATGCATCTTTCACTTGAGTGATATCATAGGAGAGGTAACAACGGATGAAGTACTGGGGAATATATTTAGGAATTTTTGCGTCGGCAAATAATATAACTATTTGGTTATCAATTAGTTATATAGGTAGTAAAACTAAAATACTGGTGGAAAACCACTTAAATAGGGGTAAAATAGGCTGTTTTAGAAGTCATATTTTCTCTTGTTTGCTTATTATTACCGTATTTTTGTCCCCCAGTTGTCCCCCAATGAGGCTTCGGGGGACAAAATTATGTCCCCAAACATATTTTGGACACATACAACTTAAAAAACTGGTAAAAAGTTAATTATTCGAAACTATTGAGATTTCATATTGGCAATATACATAAACAAATTACAGCATTGATATACAATATACTACAATTCAAATATATTGTAGCAGAAGTTACAGCAAATGGTATTCAGTTGGTAATGTCCAAGAAATATTATCATCACTATCTACTCGGATAATGGACAATTATGAATCAAGCAAATTATCAGCACTATTTTGAATCAGTGCCGATAATTTGCATACTACCGATTTTCAAATAGATTGCCGAAGTACGTCAGCCGATGAAAAATAAGAATTAAGGAACCTTAATCTTCTCCACTTCCTGCCATTCTGCATTAGAGGCAATCGCCTGATATTGCTCCTTAGTCAGAACCGAAATAGAATCGTCCGAGCATTCGTATTCCCACGGCAATTCGTAGACGGAGCCTTCTTCCTGATAGCCCAGATAGTTGTGATATGAGTCAGGAACCAGCCGTACATAATCCTCTTCGAGCAGGATTCTCAGGAGCTTTTCCGCATCGTATATCAGTAGCGGTGCCCCGGCCTTATACAGAACCGTAGCCACCTCAATGGCCAGCCCGACATTGGACGAGTAACTGTTGGAAACAACGATCATCCACCCATGTTGTCGGTCGTTTGAGGCAAAGATATTCAGACGCGAAAGCCCCAGTTCACCGTAATGGTCAGTTGCGAACCGCATGAAATCCTCCGGGCTGTCAATGTCATACATTTCCGTTACATCAACGAACTTTTTCCGCTTATAGTAGACTACATCACGCAATTCTTCCGGAACATCCTGCGGATCTATATAGATACGCTCGCTTAATCCTGGTTTTCTGTGATAAGCTTCATACACCTCGTTGGCAATGCGGTAATAGGTGCAATACTTTCGGATAGTCATGGTTTCCAAAAGAGGGGCAGAATGCCAGTGCACCGACTCCTCCAATGCCTTGATAGCCATTTCCCGATCTTCCACCTCAATTTTGAAATTCGGCACTATGCGGTTAAATACCTTTTGTGCAATCCGTCCTGTACGCTGCTGGTACGGCAGGTTATGTGCCACGTAATCGTTGAACCCATCGGAATTCGAGACAACGACATCAATCATCCTTTGCAGATAGTTGAAGAGGCGGGTCAGGTTCTCTCTGCACCACGTATCATCTGGCTCTGCATCCGCACACTTGGAGTCATTCGTAATAATAAAGCTGATCCGCTTCCGGTCTGTAACACGGATTGACCGGGAATCCACGTATCGGTTCGAAGCAACATGGAACCACCTGGTCTCCATCGGGTTGAATGCCAACCAGTCAGCTAAGAACGCCTCCCGGCTGTCACATTCCCCGAAAGCAATCAACTCCTCAACATCTCCCCATTCTTCCGGAGTAGGTCGCGGCACCTCGATATAGAATCCCCGGTATTCATCATCGCCCATTGCGGCCAACCGCTCGAACAGATGTTGAATCTCAACCAGCCGTTCCAACATATCGCCATCAACAGCAATCTCCCATTGGCGGCTTTCGCCCAACGCCTCCAGATGCGAGGCGTTCAAGCCAACCTCCTTCGCCAAATCGGCAAGGAGCCTTCTATCTATGATCTTTCTTTCGTACATTTCTGTATGTCCATTAAATTTCAATAAACTTGCTCGGATCAAATCCGTTCATCAGGTGTTCATCTTCAAAAACATATCCCATCTGGTTACAGATTATACGGGTTCCGCCAATCACAGTGCCGATGTTGGTATGCGAATGCCCGTAAATCCAGGCATCAATCCGGCTGTCAGCTATCAGTTCTCCATATTCACTGGCAAATGCGCTGTTCAGCACGGAATCCCTATGATGCTGAGCCACTACCTGAAGTGTCGGCAGGTGATGCGTAACCACTACGATATGGGGTGCCGTACTTTCCTTGATACTTTTCCGAATAAAGTCAATACAGGTCTCGTGCATCCAGTTGAATTCCTCCACCTGCAGCAACTTCCCATCGAACTTAATCTGTCGGAAATCATTCATGCCTTTCCACACGAAATACTCATCGTTCGGATTGACCCGTGACCACAGCGTACTCAGCACGAAGTCGGTATCATCAATGTGAACAACCTGATTCTGATAGTAGCCGACATTCTCCCGGAACATCCACCGCCATTGCAGGCCCCGTTCCATCACGTCGGAATAGTTATAATATTCGTGGTTACCGGGGACAATCAGCACCTGTCGGTAGCTCTCCGAAGCCCATTTCCAGAACTTCGTCAACGGAGCAACCTTATCCCTGAGATAGAAAATATCCCCTGCCAGAACCAGTACATCGCCGGTGACAGGCAGTTCATTATGTTTCAAATATCTGCTGTTCTCCTGGAACTCCAGGTGCAAATCACTCATATATTGTATCTTCATCTTATTGTTCTCCTTTCTTTGATTGTTCAATCTGCTTTTCGATGATTGCCTTCACCTGTGTAAAAGAGACAGGGGTGAAATCGTTGTTATCTACTCCAACATCATACTGCGTGGGAAAAAGCATCTTCAGTCTCGGGGCGTCCTTTCCGGTGTTGTGCCTGCTGGTATGTACATGTCCGAAAAGCTGCCAGGTGCCATTGTATGAGCCGCCATAGCAAAGGAACGGACAGTGATTCAGATAGATCTTCTGCTTATCTACCTCAATATACATCTGCATCACAACCTGTTCAAAGTATTTCCTGTAGTCCTGTCTCAGGTTCTTTATGTCATGGTTGCCAGTAATAAGATAGATTTTTCCGTTCAGCCTGCTCAGTACGTTTATCCATTCAGCAGAACCTCCCAGACAAAAGTCACCCAAGTGAAACACGATATCATCTGGACTGACCACGCGGTTCCAGTTGGAAATAATCGTTTCATTCATATGGGCCACATCCTTGAAAGGCCTGTTACAAAACCTGATGATATTGGTATGATTGAAGTGGGTGTCGGATGTAAAGAACACCCTGCTTCCGTCAAATTTATAATTCATAATCTCCTTTAGTTTTGTGTGCATCACTGCGCGGTTCATACAAAATCTAATACCCATGGACGGAAATGACGGAGAAGGTCGCATGATGCGAACGTCACCAGTGGGCAAAATAAAACCGTTGAAAAGTTTGGTAAGAACTTTCCAACGGCTTCAATTAATTCTGGAGGGATATCTGCATCTAATATATCCCAGCCTGTTTATAATATGTTCGTTGGAAAGCGCTTTTGAATTTATCGAAGGATTCAATGCTTGAAGTTTGAACATATGGCATACGCTCAAAGCATGATATGCTTCGATATGATATATTTGATAATATGTTCATTCTATTTTGTTGCATCGTGTCTTTACAAATTTCCTATTGCATGGCAAAATTAAGGAATATTTCAGGAAATGCACCTAACTAGAGTCAGAAAATTGATCTTTTCTTTAGGTCCAATATTTATTTTCCTCCGAACCTTGGTAAGATTTCCCTCCGTAATGGTCTGATGTCGGTTCATTTTGGGATATATGGCAAAATTTGTTTGTTCCCGTTTTCTATGACTTCTTTCTGTGATGCACAAAGCCTATAAGAAATATTCCCACCTGATTCTATACCGAATTTTTTGCAAAAATTCGGTATGCCTTTTATGACAATTTCGACAAATCTGTGTCTTTTTGCCAGAATTATTATCACCTTCAATTACTTTTTGGGCAAATGTCATATGTTCGCTATGGAGAAACATAACCTACTGATTTGAGACGCACCGATTCTCCACCTATATTGAACATCCACAATACCATTCATTTACGCAGAAAAATTCAAGGAAAAACATTAGAATATGAAATCTATCAATTAAATTTGCAACTACATACTCACCCCGCTTCCCATAAGAACAGCGCGCTCAGGGTGAGTCTTTTATTTGTAATTCAAAAGAGATATAAAAGAATGACTAGTCCTAAATAACTGCTGCAAGTTTTAGACAAAATACAGTTCAGCAAGACTATCCTTACTGAACTATATTTTTATAACTTTCAATTCTTACCCGTTTCTACGGATCACAATATATGTAACCCTCTTGATCATAAGCTTTTCGTTCATGATGAATTAAATCTATCAACTGTTGTAATTCGCACACATCCGACTTAATGTCTTTGAAACGGTAATACTGTTCATCATATCTTTTCCGGGAACCAGACTTCAGGCGAGATTCAATATCAGCTGGAATTAAATAGGAAGAACGCTCTTTACCTAAATATTGCTGGAACTCAAATAGAAATATATTTATTCCCGCTAAATCAAAATCCCCGAAGTGAAGATAATGATTTGGGATAGTACATAGCCATTTTCTAAGATCAGTCGATTGTGGATACCTAGATACGAAAAGTACTTTATCTGAAAGACCGTGATCATGGAGATATTTATCAAAGAATGTCCGTTGCCTGCGAATCATCCTGAAATTTTCCATATTCTCTATACCAACCACTACTACATCTTCCGGAATTGTAAACTTCTCCCAGTCTGAGACAAAGAGAAAACTCCCTTCTTGTGGACTTACTACCAATGGTTTTCTGTCAAGAAAACACTCAATGGGTTCATAACTGTTCACAGGGAACCCAGGGCAGGAACGAACCATAACAAGTTTGGAGTTCCCTGTTTCCGTTGCCATTAAAGCACGGGAATCTGAAGCATTTACTTCGAGAATACGAAACGCCTCATCCTTATCTATAAGAAATCTTTTCAGAGCCTCCATATCACGGGCACGATATGATTTTCTTGAGCCACGTGATACAACCAACAGCAGACCTTCTGCCAACAGCTCATCAAGCAACTTACTGTTCAGCTTCGACCCGGCAACCTGTTCACCGGTTAACAATGCCTGTATAGACGCACTTATTGCCATATTATCTAATTAATTTATTCGTTTCAACAATTTCTCTACTCTTGTCCTTACTCCATGCTTACTTAACAGGTATGTATAGCGGTAGTCGTATGGATTATACGATGTAGGTGAACTGTTGATAAGATAGATATTGCGTGAATTGGCAAACTGCAGAATACCTTTTATATTGTTAGGATGCAAGCGACCTATCTCATCCATCATGCAGTGTACGATAAAATCACCACTTTTTTTAGCAGCCTTTTTCTTAAACACATTGATGAGCATGATATTAACCATTGCTTTCACAAGAATATCCGTACCATCCGATCCTACATTATTAATACGTTCAACCCAGCCGGTGTCATTGTCGTTTTCTTTCACACGGAACTGTAAACGAAAAGCGTCCCCCAAAGATACAGTCAGACGATTCGGTTCGTTCTGCAACTGATGGGACAGGCTCTTCAGATAATCTACAACCTTACGGTTCACTTCATCCCGATTATTATTTGAGAAAAGGTTCAGTTCGCCGATAGAAAAAGCATTCTCTATAGCATAATCGTGAATGGATATAAGCAGTTTCATGAGCCTGTCAGATGACTCATCTGCCCTGAGTTCAATACTCTTGATTACTCCTGCAAAATTCTTTTCTATAAAATCACGATTTATATCTTGTATCACCCCATCCACATCCGACCTGCGTTTCATCAGGGAACCGATTTCCGCCGAGATACGCCCCAAGATATCTTTATAATGCTCGCTGGTACGTCTGCGGAACTCCTCGATTTTATTATTGTCCATAAAGTCCTGCAAATCCGCTGCAATCTCCAAATAGTCATTGTCTGTTACAGGCATTGTATTGAAATGGAAAGCATTTTGGGGCTTGAAGTTACGATTAAAATTGACAACTATAGATTTAAGCCTGTCTATCGATTCACGCTTCTGATTGACTGTGCCTCGAAGTTGGCTCAAAAGTTGCTGACAATCCTGCCCGGTCTTCTTCATCTTGTCATCAGAGAGAAAAGCATCAGGTACCAGATGTTCATTTTCTATCATCTGATGATAAAGCGTCAAGCCTTCTCTCCTATGCGTCAGTTCACCAAGAACCTTTTTCTGACGCTCTTCCATTTCTTTACATTTTTTCCCGATACGTGTCCGCCTGTCTTCATAACGCTGACGCATCATGGCGAGTCGCTGCTCAATAGCCTTAATTGTCTTTCTAATTTCCGGCTCCTTGGCAAAAAGATTTTGCTCTATGTCGCGATATCTGATAACTATTGAACGTTCTTCATCAATCCTCATCAACAGAGCCTTTAAACCATCTAAAGCTCTACGGTATTGCTCGAGCAAGTTCGTGTCAACGCCTTTGCCTGCAAGTTCAGCATTCTGCTGTTCATTGAGTTGTTTCTCTTGCGCAGCAAATTCCTGATTACGCTCGACCGCTACAGCATCTTGCGATTCCTTGAAAATACGCAATTCCTCATCGAGTGCTTTGGCTGCTTTGTTAAACGATAAATCGAGCTCCTTAAGGTCCTTTTTATTCTTCAATTCATACTTATTGCGCGCCTCCTTCTCCGAATTCACATGCAGTACTGCTTCATTAAAGGAATGTTCACGAACGTCTTTTTCTTGGGCAATCTGCTCCTGTTCTTCCATCCCCAGCTTATGCCTACGGTTTTGCAAGTCCTGACGCTTGGCTGGCATCTGTTCTTCTTCCACCTTCAACGATGTCATTTTCTGACGAAGCGGATTGACCTGTACAGCATATTTCTTGCCAAGTTTAGCTATCTCTTCCTGAAGAGTAACAGGCAATTGCGTAAGCTGATGATTAATCTGCCGTACCTGCTCTTCCAGATTATTCTTCTCCAATCTATATTCATCAGGCGTACGATGCACAGAGACAATATTATTCAGGTTTAACTTTACGCCAAACACACCATTAGCCACAGTGTCCAACTGAGGGTCAAGCCCTTGAGCATATAGAACCCTCTCTTCATCAACGACTTTGCCTATCGTGTTCTCCCAGCCTTCAGCGTTTTCACAAAGCCACTTGTAAAGAGAACCGTCTAAACGAGCCAACAAATCATTAATCTTCGCGATTTGTTCACGCATTTGTGTACGGTCAGCGTCAAGACGTCCCTGCTCACGCTGAGAGGCTCGTTTTATCTCCGTTTCTTTCATCTCATACTCAGCAGTAATCCGGGCAATCTGACTTTTTACCGCTGTCTGTTGAGCCGCATTCTCTTTCTCCGTAAAATTCAATTGTTGCAGTTCCTCATCTACTTGCTTTATTTCAGTAGCTTTGGGGTGCCAATGCCGGAGTTCCTTCAGCGCATTTTCAGTCCTGTTCTGTTCAATCAACAACATTTGCAGACGTTCGTCAGATTCGTGTCGCCAGCTGTTGAAAGTCTCCATAACCTGATTCCTGTTTCTGGTACGTTCTTCTTCCAAGCTCTTACGCTTTATCTGAAGTTCGGTCTGTTTCTGATAATATGCTTCTTTCTGCATGTTCCCAAACGCCTGACGTGCATTTTCCAGTTTGCCTCTTGCAATGTTGTACTTTTCTTCTATCGATGCATAAGCTTTCAACAAATCATCCAATAGCGTTTGTTTATCAGCAGCCTCCTGTCTGATAGCAGACTCACGACCGGCAAGAGCGAGTTTGTCATCAATACCCTCGTCAGCGAAATACTTTCTTGCCTGTGCTATTTCCTTCAATTTACCCTTTTGGGCACCAAGGTCCTGATTGAGCGCGTCTTTTTCTTTATCATATTCTGCCGTAAGTTCCTTTTCACGGTTATACTCTTTCTCTATGTCCGCTTCAACTTCTGCGGCTTCTATCTCCAAAAGAGGTATATGCTTTTCACTATAAGCTACAGCATGATTAAGCATGTGCCATACGTCAGACAACTGCTGGTCGAGTGCTACAATTGTACGGCCCTGTTCAGCTATTTTCAATGCTTGCTGACGCACAGGGTAATTGCCATCACGTGTTTGGCGGAACCAACAGTCTATCTCGTCATACTCTCGCTCAAAATCTGTAACAAGTCGTCTGTAGGTCTGCAAATCAATCGGCAAATCCTCATCAGTCATGGATTGTATAATCGTATTCTTTACAAAGTCAGCATCAAGTTTGGTATTCAGAAAGACATTCTGAATGCTTCGTGGGATATTCTGATAATGCGAGCTCTGCACCAGTGCATAACGCGCATATTTATGGTCATGAGTGTTGCCGAAGATTATATCCTTAAACATCACACCGGACTCTATTCTTGCAGAAACAGCTACGTCTTTGTCTATACGTTCGCGAATCTTCACCCAGTCATTCAATACCTGCTTATCATCGTCTATTAGCCATTCACGCTGATAAGGTGCATCAATAAACCGCCATGAAGCGCGTCCCTGATATCTGCCGACAAGTATCGTATATGCGCCATTGTCTCGAATCACTTCATAAAGTATATAAGAGTTTGACTGGCGAAAATAAAATTCATCAAACGATTTCTGACCTTGTTGAATACCCAAATGCTGTTTATCCGCATTGTAGAAAAAAAGCAGTGCCCTCAATACCGTACTTTTACCGACCCCCTGAGTCCCTGTGAAATGTACATTCCCGTCTACAGATATCTCTGCATACGGAATATTAGCACTATTGATAAAAATAATCTTATTCAGGTATTTCATCTTCATTTGCAATTTGAATTATTTCAACCAATTCTTCGGCATAGCGGAATGCCGAAGTAACCTTAAAGGTCTCATCAAGTTCGCTAATACACTCCGCAAAGCCCATGTTCTGCATTTCCTGAAGCAGTTTGTTCACTATTTCAACATTAGACCCCACACCGTATTTCTTGAACAGACGGTTTGCCTTTTCCTTCAGCTCGATATCCAGACTGATCTGTTCTACCAAATGACTTTTGCGGAACTGATATCCCGCAGCAAATGACTGATTATAGCATTTCAGAAAATCCAGATAGTCAAGCCATTTTGAAAAGCTGTCCAATTTCTGCTCTATCGTCTGTTTACCCTCTCCTATTCTTGAAAAATAGAAGTAACCATTACCAGATTCCAGTTGCAGACCGATTTCCTTGAAATATTCTGTATAATCTTCCAAATTTTCCTCGATATCCTCATACAGATGACGGACAGAGGTATCTGCACTGTCTACCGAAAGAAACTCCCCTCGGCTTAACCGCTCGTATATTCTTTGAGTATTATTTCGCATAAATTATAGGATATTCAATGTCTTGATAAATTGCATATTCGCCTGTTATCCGGCATTCATCAGGATGCAAGATAACCAACTGACAGAAGAGGGTGGCATGTTCTTCTATGCTACGTTTTACTTTATAGTCATACTTCAGAATGAATTCAAACAGATTATAACTTGATGCTAAAAATGCATTCCAGACCTCGTCAGAATCCACCTCCTTCAGTTGCCGGATATGTTCTTGCAAGTCTTCCTCTGCCAGAGGCCCGGCTTCCGTTCTGGCTGTTTTCTGTATCCCATTCCGTTCGGCAATTCGTCTCAGCAACTTTACTACCTGATCGTTTTCCCTTAGCATTTCTAAAGACAGGCGAATCTTATTGTATTGGCGGGATTCCATCCAAAGAGGATTCCTTTCTTCTAGAACTTTTACAAGGTTCGTGTCAGTCTTGATAAGCAACTGATCTTGCAGGTACTTCAACTTCCGTATCTTTTTGTAAAGTTGATTTTGCAGGTCTATCTGATTGATATAGGAAATAATCTGTCTGTCAATTTCCATTAGCGCATGATAGGCTTCTACAAAATCATGTTTCACATCGCTACAAGTCTTTGCCATGTGCGGATCATTAGCCATGATGAAAAAGGCGTGTTCATTATCCATCAGTTTTTCACATTCACGTATCATGACACGAATGCTATGGCTCTTCTCATCCAGATTCTCCAGTTTCTTCTTTTTGATGACATAATTGGGTTCCTGCTTATAGGCATTGTCCATATTACGCTTCAAATCCACCACATTCTTCAGGGTCCTGAATCCGGTCTTCTTTAAAAGTTGCCGCACACTATCCTGATATCCGGCTTTGCGGTTGGGATTCGTCTCCTGCAGGAAATAACCGATATTCTCTTTCAGGGTGTTGATGCATTCCTGTACGCTTAGTACGCTAATTTCCTCATTGACATTCAGCACTTCCTCAAAAAAGTTCAGATAGTCGCTCTCAATCTCAACCGCATTTCCGGATTCCACCAGCACACCATAATCAACCAACTTTCTCAATCTTTGTTCATTTCCTCCGACAAGGTCAATGGCAAGCCCCGACGGGAACTTCATAAGCTTCCGCTTCTCAAACATCTCGCTTAGCAATCTTTGCTCACGTGAGAGCGTTTTCGTCAGTTCTTCTATACTTCTAAAATGCGTCAGGACATCCATATATTCAAAACTCTGTGATTGGCACTACATCTATCCTATAACCATCTTTCTCAATTGTGCGCTTATCATTATAAGTCACAATAACAAGATTATCACACTTTAATTCTCCGGCACATTCAACAATGCTGTCCATTTCCCGCTTCTCCGTTTTAGGACTGCTCATATCATAACATACCTGGACAAGGCGTAATATGCGTGGTCCTTCACGAAGGACAAAATCAACTTCTTTATCATTCCGTGAACGATAATAAAACATGGTCTTTTCAACATCATAGCCCCGGCGTATAAGTTCTATGAAAACTTGATTTTCAAGCAGTCGCCCTAAATTATCACTCAAGGAAAATGCCTTTGATGCCACAAAACCGTTGTCAACGACATATACTTTCCTTGGGGCTTTTTTCATCAGCTTAAGCTTATTGTTGTAGCGTGACAAATAATAGAAAAGGTATGGTTCATGGAGATAATCCATATATTTTTTAGTCGTATTGACACTGGAGAAGTCAAGTTCTGATGTCAATTCATTAGCACTAACAGGATTACAGAAGTTCGAGACAAGATACATGGCCAGGTTATTCAGATCTGTCACATTCCGAACTTTATGACGCTTAGCCACATCTTTCCATATAATGGAATCAAACAACGTGTCAAGATAATTGCGTGTCAATTGGCGTGAAGCGACTACTTCCGGATAACCGCCATTCCTCAAATAATCATCTGTCAGCACAAGAGATTCTGTTTTGTGTTCCGGTTTCAGTATATGCAGATCAAGCTTGTTCCAATCGAAAAACTCTTCAAGACTGAAAGGCAGCATCTCTACCTGAAGATACTTGCCTGTCAATACTGTAGCCATTTCACTGCTGAGCATTCTGGCATTACTGCCTGTTATTACAAGATTCTTTCCCATCCTATATAATTCACTGACCCACAAATCCCACGCTTCAAGGTTCTGGACCTCGTCCAACAGGATATATTCATACCCAGGATAGACATCATCCAGCATCCGCATGACCAGATTCGCATCCCAAGTTTCCAGCAATTGATAATTGTCGAAGTTCAGATATGCGAAATTCTTGTCTCGCAGCATCAATAATGCCTGAGTAGATTTGCCCACCCGTCGAGGACCTGTTATCAACTTGATCAGATGGCTGCTCAATAACAAATCTGTATCTTGGATGCTCTTACGTATCAAATACGGACGAGACATCAGTTCATCACGTTCTTTGCGCTGATTTAGAATGATTGTTTTCATCTCCTATATTATTATTCAAGTGCAATATTACTATTTTTCATTCAAACAGCAATGCATGTTGCATAAAACATGCACTATTTTATGCAGTACAGAATCACCATTGAGTAAAAATCAAATCATTGAGAGCAAGAACTGCCATACTTATTAAAAGAATTACCTTCTCGTGATATATCTCTATTCATAAATAGCTTTATAATATTTTTCCATTTGTATAACAAGAACAATCAATACTGTTGCTGGCGAAAAGAGAAAAGGAAATACCCTATTCACCAATATTCGTCATTATGAAGCTGAACGAAGTTTGGTTTAGAACCTTTTTAAATATACAAGATACCAAACTAAACCTTAAAATTCTTGTTTCAAAGTAGATATCATATATTATACTTGATATCAGAATTGAGTGCTATATCTAAATATTAAGTTATCAAGGCTAGAGAACGTAGAGAAAAATGCTTCTTTTTTCTTTTGGCCAGCAAGCTATTTGACAATCACTGAACTCAAGATCTGAATTATATTTTCTTTTGTTAGTATTATTGTTGTCTAAATTTTGTCCCCTGTTTGTCCCTGAATATAGATTTCACAGGAGAAAATGAATTTAATATCAAGCAGTTATGTTAAAGTTGTATTTTCTGCATCGGCAAATGATATGCATTTTCACCCCAAATGAAAAATGAAGTTATTACGACCCAAACGCCCCTATTCATCCCGCGTGAAGCACAAATAAGATTATCTGTTTAATAGTTGGCACAGAGATTTTCCCACGTTATTTTCAGGTAAAATTTGTAGTATTAATCTGCATTGTGCTATCAATATTTTACTTTGCTTCTTCTCCGGTTTTATACGTGCGCGCTGCACGGCTTTTGTTTCTCTGCTTCCGGATAAGCCTTAAAAGAGACTTGAAAGAGACCTGAAAGAGAGGAAAAGCGAAGGGAAAAAGTCAAATCATTCGATTTGCTGAATTTTCAGGTCTTTCTGCATGTCTTTCACCCCCTTTCCCGGCTTCATCGCTTGGTGCGCACGAGGATGGTGTGGGCAATTCGTGCGGACCGGCAATCCTTTCTGATGGCATAGAAAACAGACTGTTGTGTGATAATATGATTGAGTATAACGATTAAAAATATATATAGTATGCCGGCCCGCTTATGCACCGGAATACCGCTGCTTAGTCGGCACAATGCCCAAGTGCATAGATTAGTTTGCGCGTGAATATCTTCGCGCTCATCCGCAGATATCTCCATTCTTGCTTGTAGTTATCTCCGCCCGTGGCCTTTCATGCACCAATTCATTCCGCCAACGGGTATGCTATGAAATTCTAAGTGAAAGTGCCTTGGGATAACCTATACTTTGCACGGAATGAATTGGTGCATTTTAGCCTTGGTAATGATGAAAATTCATGACGGATCATGTTTGAGATAAAAGCCTGCTGTTTATCAAAAATTCGTTATAAAAATTATTTTTGTAAGCAAATTTCTTAGCGCAGAAAATTGACAATCAGTCAATTACATTTTCTTAAACATCCTCCAAAAAACACTGAACAATTTCTGCCGAAACAGCGTAGTGTTTCTCGAGAAATTGCATAGTGTTACGCAAGAAATTGTTCAGTGTTTTTTCGGAAGTTGTGAACCGCGCGATTTTGTCGGCTCAAAAAGGTTTTCATAACACGAAAAATCCACACAGATAAGACCGGATGGCATCCGGCGTGAGTACCGTCGCCAATACAGGAATGCTACTTCTGACATTGACCCGCAAGCACATTCCCTTTAGAGGATATGTTGTATGATGATTGACCGTCAAAAGGCAATATAGAAACGCAGGCAACGAATAAGGTGAAGAAGAGGGAGAGTTTTCTTTCTCTTTTCTCTTTTTAATAGTCCGTTAAGAATTCAACATATCGGCTAAGCGGCTTCTGCCACTATGCCAAATAGTTCTTTGATAAGTTTAGCATTAAAAGTTCTGTTCGGTTTCAGACCGGACTTGCTAAAAATTCTTTTGAGC
>DXAV01000094.1 GCA_019116805.1 Candidatus Bacteroides merdavium
TGTCATCCTGCAAAGAGTGTATTACAAAGCTGGCAAACGGAAAGGTGTCAAGCAGCGTCTATTCAAACGCACGCCGATACATGACCACTTTCGCACAGGTATGAACCTGATTGAGCCGGGATGCCGCGTCGTATTCACCAAGCCCGAACAGCTGTTCCACGAATCAAAGATTACTGTCCGATTCTGGATTGTGACCATCATCCTGGCAGCTATCACTATTATCACATTGAAGATCAGATAACTTTAGATATGAACAGAATTGTAGTTTTAGGAGCCGGCGAAAGCGGCGCAGGTGCTGCCGTGCTGGCAAAAGTGAAAGGTTTCGATACTTTTGTTTCAGACATGGGTGCCATCAAAGACAAGTATAAAGAACTGCTGAATAAGTATGACATTCCTTGGGAAGAAGGGGGACATACGGAAGAAATGATTCTAAATGCCGACGAAGTTATCAAGAGTCCGGGCATACCCAATGATGCCCCGATGATTCTGAAACTGAAAGCACAAGGCACGCCCATCATTTCGGAAATAGAATTTGCGGGACGTTATACGAATGCCAAGATGATCTGTATCACCGGGTCGAATGGAAAAACTACGACCACCTCACTCATCTACCACATTTTCAAAAGTGCAGGTATGAATGTAGGCCTGGCAGGCAATATCGGAAACAGCCTGGCCTTGCAGGTAGCTACCGAACAGCATGACTATTACGTTATCGAACTGAGCAGCTTCCAGCTGGACAACATGTATAAATTCCGTGCCAACATCGCTGTACTGATGAACATCACCCCCGACCATCTGGACCGCTACAACCACTGTATGCAGAACTACGTGGACGCCAAATTCCGCATCACACAGAACCAAACGGAAGAAGATGCGTTCGTCTACTGGAACGACGATCCCATCATTCGCCGCGAGCTGGCCAAACACGGTTTGAAGGCACAACTATACCCATTCTCGGCAGTCAAAGAAGATGGAGCCATTGCCTACGTTGAAGATGGAGAAGTGGAAATCAATACCCCCATCGCTTTCAATATGGAACAGGAGGAACTAGCCCTACGTGGTACACATAACCTCTACAATTCGTTGGCCGCTGGTATCTCAGCCAATCTGGCCGGCGTAAAAAACGAGGACATCCGCAAAGCACTATCTGATTTCCAAGGAGTGCCCCATCGGTTGGAAAAGGTAGCTACCGTTCGCGGCATACACTTCATCAACGACTCGAAGGCCACCAACGTCAATTCCTGCTGGTACGCCCTGCAAAGCATGACAACCAAGACCGTACTGATACTAGGAGGCAAGGACAAGGGCAACGACTATACGGAAATTGAAGGCCTGGTACGCGAGAAGTGCTCAGCACTGGTCTATCTGGGCCTTCATAACGAAAAGTTGCATGAGTTCTTCGACCGTTTGGGACTGCCTGTTGCCGATGTACAGACTGGCATGAAGGATGCCGTGGACGCCGCTTACCGCCTGGCACAAAAGGGTGAGACAGTACTGCTAAGCCCCTGCTGTGCATCGTTCGACCTGTTCAAGAGCTATGAAGACCGAGGCGATCAATTCAAGTCCTGTGTAAGAAGTCTGTAAGGCTTCTTACATATACTTATATATAAACAAGAAAGGAACAAGTTAAAAAAACAGAATAAAGTGGACCTGCTAAAAAGTATATTCAAAGGCGACAAGGTGATATGGATTATCTTTCTGGTGCTCTGTCTCATCTCCATCACCGAGGTATTCTCTGCCGCCTCTACGCTGACTTACAAGAGTGGTGACCACTGGGCCCCCATCACGCAACATACGATTCTATTGTCCATCGGAGCTCTGATTGTCGTGTTTGTACACAACATTCCCTATAAATGGTTCCAAGCACTTCCCTACCCGCTTCTACTGGTATCGGTCGTACTGCTACTCTTCGTCATGATTACAGGAGTCGTCACTGGCGATCGTATCAACGGTGCCGCACGCTGGATGACTTTCATGGGGGTACAGTTCCAACCGTCGGAGCTGGCCAAGATGGGTGTTATTATGGGAACAGCTGTCATCCTATCGAGGGGGCAGGACGAATATGGAGCCTCTCCTAAAGCTTTCAAACGCATCATGATTATGACATGTATCGTCTGTGGTCTTATCCTACCGGAGAATTATTCGACCGGTGTACTGCTCTTCGGCACTGTCTATCTGATGATGTTCATCGGACGTGTACAAGCAAAGAAACTGATATTGCTGGGAGGAGGATTAATCGGAGCCGTAGCGCTGTTCGTATCCTTTCTGCTGGCTACTCCTAATGATACACTTGAAAAAATCCCGATGGGACACCGTTTCACTACAGTAAAAGCACGTATTGTGGATTTTGCCTACACCAAAGAAGTACCTGCCGCCAAGTTTGATATCGACGGCGATGCTCAGGTTGCCCATGCTCGTATCGCCGTAGCCACCAGCCAAGTCATCGGCAAAGGTCCAGGCAACTCCGTGCAACGTGACTTTCTGAGCCAGGCCTACTCGGACTTCATTTATGCCATCATCATTGAGGAGCTGGGGCTTATCGGCGGCATTGTCGTTGTTTTTCTCTACATTTGCCTGCTGATACGTGTAGGTCGAATTGCCAAGAAATGTGACCGTACATTCCCGGCTTTCCTTGTGATAGGTATCGCACTACTGTTAGTGACACAAGCTCTATTTAACATGATGGTAGCCGTAGGACTGGCCCCTGTCACTGGGCAACCACTGCCGCTTATCAGTAAGGGAGGAACATCTACATTTATCAATTGTGCTTATATCGGCATGATACTGAGTGTAAGCAGATATACAGCCAAATTGGAGGAACAGCGTTTGCACGATGCACAGATACCGATGCAGGTCGAAACAAGTCACACGGAAACGACTGAAGAGGTTATAAGCAAAGAGGAGGCCGAAGAACCGACTTCACAACTGCTAAATAGCGACAGCGAATTCAAATAAGCATATATAAATAAGTGAAGAATGAAAGAGAACGACATCAATCATAATAAGCCGCGCATCATCATTAGCGGTGGTGGTACAGGAGGCCACATTTTTCCGGCCGTATCCATTGCCAACGCTATCTGCGAACTGCGCCCCGAAGCAGAAATTCTGTTTGTCGGCGCGGAAGGAAGAATGGAGATGCAGCGTGTTCCCGACGCAGGTTACCGCATCATTGGCCTGCCGGTAGTCGGTTTCGACCGCCAGCATCTGTGGAAGAACTTCGCCGTCATTATCAAATTGTTGCGCAGCCAGTGGAAAGCACGGCGAATTATCAAAGAATTTCGCCCGCAGGTAGTTGTGGGAGTAGGTGGATATGCCAGCGGTCCGACACTGAAGACAGCTGGCATGATGGGAATACCTACTCTAATACAGGAACAGAACTCATATGCAGGTGTAACCAACAAACTACTGGCACAAAAAGCTGACCGCATCTGTGTGGCCTACGAAGGTATGGAGAGATTTTTCCCAGCCGACAAGATTCTGCTGACAGGAAACCCGGTCAGACAGACCCTGCTTAACAACCCTATGACACGCGCAGAGGCCGCCCATGTATTCAATCTCGACCCCAAACGGAAAACCATCCTGATACTGGGTGGTAGCCTAGGCGCACGTACTATCAACCAGACACTGACAACCGGCCTATCGCTCATCAAAGCACATCCGGAAGTGCAGTTCATCTGGCAAACAGGGAAAATATACATCGAACAAGTAAAGGCGGCCATCACGGCATTTACGGGCGAAGCCATACGCAACGCACGGGTGAGCAGCCTGCCCAATCTCTATGTAACGGACTTCATCAAACAAATGAACAGCGCCTATACATTGGCCGATCTTGTCATCTCGCGCGCAGGAGCCGGTTCCATCTCCGAATTCTGCCTGCTGGGCAAGCCGGTCATCCTCGTTCCCTCACCCAATGTGGCCGAAGACCATCAGACAAAGAATGCATTGGCATTGGTCAACAAAGACGCAGCCCTTTACGTTAAAGACATAGAGGCCGGGGAGAAATTATTCGATACGGCTCTCAAGACCATAGTCGACAATGAATTGCTGAAACAGTTAAGCCTGAACATCGGGAAACTGGCCTTGCCCGACTCGGCCCGTATCATTGCCCAGGAAGTACTGAAACTGATCGACAAAAAATAAGAAGAACATGAATATAGAAACTATACAATCCGTTTATTTCGTCGGTGCCGGAGGTATCGGCATGAGTGCCCTGATACGTTACTTCCTGTCCAAAGGTAAACGCGTGGCAGGATACGACCGGACGCCCAGTGAGCTGACTGCCCGCCTCATCAAAGAAGGTGCAGACATTCATTATGTAGAGGACGTCAACCTGATACCGGACTGGTGTAAGGACTCGGCCAGCACACTGGTGGTCTATACCCCCGCCATTCCCCAAGAACATGTCGAGCTGAACTATTTCCGTACCAACAGCTTCGAGATACACAAGCGGGCCCAAGTGCTGGGTATCATTACCCGCAGCAGTAAAGCCCTATGCGTGGCCGGCACGCATGGTAAGACCACTACCAGCACCATGGTAGCCCACCTGCTTCACCAGTCGGCCGTGGGATGCACCGCCTTCCTGGGAGGCATTTCGAAGAACTACGGGACGAATCTGCTGCTCTCGCAAGACAGCCCCTACACGGTTATTGAAGCCGACGAGTTCGACCGCTCCTTCCACTGGCTCTCGCCCTACATGAGTGTTATCACCGCTACCGACCCCGACCATCTGGACATCTACGGCACACGGGAAGCCTATCTGGAAAGCTTCCGTCACTACACTACACTCATCCAGCCGGACGGTGTGCTGATTATCCATGAAGGCCTCGCTCTGCAACCTGACGTGCAGCCAAGTGTCAAGACCTACACCTACAACCGCGAAAGTGGGGATTTCCATGCCGAAAACATCCGTATCGGCGGCGGTGAAATCGTCATCGACTTCGTGGCACCTGACACACGCATCAATGATATCCGACTAGGTGTACCTATCAGTATCAACATCGAAAACGGTGTGGCTGCCATGGCTCTGGCCCATCTGAGCGGAGTCACGGACGAGGAAATCAGACGAGGCATGGACAGCTTCCGCGGGGTAGACCGCCGCTTCGACTTCAAATTGAAAACCGACCGTATCGTCTTCCTCAGCGACTATGCCCACCATCCGGCCGAGATTGCACAGAGCGTGAAATCCGTCCGCGAGTTGTATCGGGACAAGAAGATTACCGCCATCTTCCAGCCCCACCTGTACACCCGTACACGGGACTTCTATCGGGAGTTTGCCAACAGTCTCTCGCTGCTCGACGAAGTGATACTGACCGACATCTATCCAGCCCGCGAGCAACCTATCCCCGGCGTCAGCAGCCGCCTCATCTACGACCATCTGCGCCCCGGTATCGAGAAATACTTGTGCAGAAAGGAAGATGTGCTCAGTCTGCTGGAAAGTAAGCCCATCGAGGTGCTAATCGTTCTAGGCGCAGGAGATCTGGATAACTACGTCCCCGAGATAAGCCGCTTGCTGGAAAAACGATGCTAACCCTCATGCCGCCTCTGTACACAACACCAAACATAGGAAACAACAAAGAGATATGATAAGAAGAATTTTACTGACTATCGTCCTACTGCTTGCCACCGCTTACCTGATAATGGCCATTACCGTCTTCAACCGGAAGTCGGCAAACGCGACATGTGCCGATGTAAAACTGGTCATCAGAGATACAGTGTACGCCGGCTTCATCACCAAAAAAGAAGTGTTATCCATGCTCCGGAAACAGAAACTGAATCCTGTGGGCAAGGACGTGAAAGACGTGAATACAGCCCGTCTAGAAGAAATCTTATCTACCCACCCTCTCATTGACCGTGTGGAATGCTACAAGACTCCCAGCGGAAAGGTTTGCGTCGAGGTTAGTCAACGTATTCCTATCCTGCGTGTCATGAGCAGCCGCGGTGAAAATTATTATTTGGACAACAAAGGTACTGTCATGCCACCCTCTGCAAAATGCGTTGCCCATGTTCCATTGGCTACAGGATACATAGAAAAGTCCTTCGCCATGAAAGAATTATATAAGTTTGGTGTATTTTTGCAGCAAAATCCTTTTTGGGATGCCCAGATTGAACAAATCTATGTCCACACCGACCAAAATGTCGAGCTGGTACCCCGAGTAGGTGATCACCTTATTTATCTGGGGAAGCTGAAAGACTACGAGCGCAAGCTGGAACATGTCAAAACGTTCTATAAGAAAGCTTTAAACCAAGTGGGATGGAATAAATATTCACGTATAAACGTTGAATTCGACAATCAAATTATCTGCACCCAAAAGGATTGACAAGAAATGATTAATAAACAATAATTAGAAGAGATATGGCAACAACAGAATTCATCGCCGCAATCGAACTCAGTTCCTCCAAGATCTCCGGTATTGCCGGACGCAGGAACAGCGACGGAAGTATCCAGGTACTAGCCTACGCCACCGAAGAGGCGGCCTCCTTCATCCGCAAAGGAGCCGTTTATAACATCGGCAAAGCGGCACAGGCACTGACCACTATCATCAACCGGCTGGAAGACCAACTTAAAAGCCCTATCGCCAAAGTCTATGCAGGTATTGGCGGACAATCCCTGCGCACCGTCAAAAATACCGTGAGCCGTACGCCCGAAACGGAGGTCATCTCGCAGGAGCTTATCGACACGCTCTGCGACGAAAACCTAGCCTATCCCATCGTTGATATGAATATCCTGGACGTAGCGCCACAGGAATACAAAATAGACAATAACCTGTATGCAGACCCCGTAGGTGTCACGGGTAAGTTCATTACCGGCCAATTCCTCAATATTATGGCACGCACTTCACTCAAGAAAAACCTCGAACTGAGCTTCGAACAGGCCAAGATTGAATTAGCCGACCTGCTCACCGCCCCCACCGCTCTGGCACAGGCTGTCCTGACAGAAAACGAACTCCGCTCAGGATGCGCTCTCGTTGACTTGGGTGCCGACACTACCACTGTCATGGTCTATAAAAACAACATCCTCCGTTACCTCAGCGTTATCCCTCTTGGAGGTAACAATATCACTCGCGACATCGCTACGTTAAAGATAGAGGAAGAAGAAGCCGAGAAGCTGAAGCTCAATTATGGAGATGTTCTTTACAAGGAAGACGAGGAGGCTGAGACACCCGCCTCCTGCACCACTGAAGACGGACAGAGTATTCTCCTTACCGAACTGAACGAAATCATCGGCGCACGTACAGAAGAAATTCTGGCCAACGTCTGGAACCAACTACAGCTTTCAGGTTATGAGGACAAACTCCTGTCTGGTATCGTATTGACCGGAGGAACTTCCAACCTGCGAAACATCGAAGGAGCTATGCTCAAAGTCTGCAAGATGAACAAGATCAGAACAGCCACTTCTGTTCAGGATACCATCCGTGGTTACAATGAGCAAATCAAGAAGAACGGTACACAGAACACCCTACTGGCTCTGCTCATCGCGGGCAAAGAGAATTGCTGCTTACAAGAAGAGTCTCGACACACACAACCTGAGCCGAGTAAACCTACCGATATGTTCAAGGACGACGAGATTTTAAAAGCACAAGAGGAAGAAAACCGTCGCAAACGCGAAGAAGAAGAAAAGAGAAAAAGAGAAGAGGAAAAGCGTAAGAAGGAAGAAGAGAAACGAAAAAAAGAACAAGAGAAGAAGAATAAGCCCAGTTGGTTCAAGTCCAAGATAGACACACTGACCAAAGAGCTGTTTGATGACGATAAGATGTAACCCCTTAAAACGTAATATAGTATGGACGATATAATCAAAGATTTCGGTTTCGCCACCGACTCACCGAAGATTATCAAAGTAATCGGCGTAGGTGGCGGAGGAGGCAACGCCGTTAACCACATGTATCGCGAAGGCATACACGACGTAGCTTTTGTGGTATGTAACACCGATCGCAAGGCTCTGGAAGAATCTCCCGTCCCCGTAAAGCTCCAGCTAGGACACGAAGGATTGGGAGCCGGCAACCGTCCGAACAAGGCCAAGGAAGCTACTGAAGAAAGCATTGAGGAAGTGAAGGACATGCTGAACGACGGAACGAAGATGGTATTCATCACCGCCGGCATGGGCGGAGGTACAGGTACTGGAGCAGCTCCCACCATCGCCCGTATCGCCAAGGAGATGGACATCCTTACCGTTGGTATCGTCACCATTCCTTTCCGCTGGGAAGGCGACAAGAAGATCGACCAGGCCTTGGATGGTGTGGAGGAAATCAGCCGACACGTCGATGCCCTGCTCGTCATCAACAACGAACGCCTCGGCGAAATCTACCCAGACCTTTCCGTAACCAGTGCCTTTGCCAAGGCTAATGACACCCTGCTCGTGGCCGCCAAGAGCATTGCCGAAATCATCACCATGCGAGGTATCATCAACCTCGATTTCAACGACGTGAAGACCGTGATGAAGGACGGAGGTGTGGCCATCATGAGTACCGGTTATGGCGAAGGAGAGAACCGCGTAAGTGAAGCCATCAAAAATGCCCAACATTCACCGTTGCTCAACAACAATGATATTTTCAACTCGAAGAAGGTGCTGCTCAACATCTCCTATAGCCCCGACCACGAACTGATGATGAGCGAGATGGATGAAATCAAAGACTTCATGAATCGCTTCAACCGCGACTTCGAAACAAAATTCGGTATGGTGGAAGACACCGAACTAGGCGAACGCGTAAAGATTACTCTCCTCGCTACAGGTTTCGGTATTCAGGATATCCACATGCAGGAGATGGACGCCCGCCTGAACCAACGCAGCGCTGAAGAACAGCAACGCCTAGCCGAGCTGGAGGAAGAGGAAGAACAGCGCCGTACACGTCGCGAAACCTACTACGGTAAGGACGCCAACAACCGCACGCAACGCACACGTCGCCGTCACCTTTACATCTTTAGTCCCGAAGATCTGGACAATGCCGAGGTTGTAGCCATGGTCGAAAATTCGCCAACCTACCTGCGCGACAAGGCCACACTGAACGCCATCAAGACCAAAGCAGAAGAAAGTAGCCAGCAAGCCGCCCAAGAAGCAGGAGGCACGGAAGACGGCGGCATCATCAGCTTTGTATAACCACGATTAATTCACCTTATAACATAATTCACTATGGATTTATTTGAAAAAGTCAGCGAAGACATTAAAACCGCCATGAAGGCCAAAGACAAAGTGGCCCTTGACACTCTGAGAAATATAAAGAAAGTGTTCCTCGAAGCCAAGACCGCTCCCGGAGCCAACGATACACTGACCGACGATGCTGCTCTAAAAATCATCCAAAAGCTGGTAAAGCAGGGTAAAGATGCTGCTGAAATCTACGTACAACAGGGACGACAAGACTTGGCCGACGGCGAGCTGGCCCAAGTAAAAGTCATGGAAGCCTACCTGCCCAAGCAGATGACCACCGAAGAACTGGAAGTAGCCTTGAAGGAAATTATCGCCGAAGTGGGCGCCACCAGCGGCAAAGATATGGGCAAAGTGATGGGAGTGGCCAGCAAAAAGTTGGCCGGATTGGCTGAAGGCCGTGCCATCTCCGCCAAAGTAAAGGAATTGCTAGGATAACGTTTCCACCAAAAAGCGTACGACATAGACAACGCCCGCAATCTTCGTCCAAAACACAAATTGTTCGGAAGAAAGACTGCGGGTGTTTCTTATTTCCCCTTCCTCCCCCCTTTGCAAACAATGACATCGAAGTTTCACGTTTGTTTCATTAATTGAAACTTTAGTTTCTGTAAGGAAATCATCGATTTCATTCAAGGAAAGCACCAGTTTCAGGCAACGAAACCAACGGTTTCAACAGGAGGAACAAAATTGCGACCTTTGGTTTCATCACCACATTTTCAAATACAGCCTACAGCCCATCCCATAGAGGATGAGAATATCAATTCCCGTCAGGTTTCTCCACTTCCGTAAAGGGCGAATCGTCCCATTGGAATTCATCGGGATTGTCAGGATGAGCAGGATCGAAGGCAGGGAACGGCTTCAGATAGCGGGCGAGAGCAGGAACCTGCTTCTTCAATCCCTCTACAATACAACGGGCTATCTCATAAGCACCGTAAGGATTGAAGTGGGTATTGTCGGCAAAATCCTGCGTCTGGCCAGGATACGAGCCTGCCGGATAGTGAACGAAAGCACGTTTTGACAGCTCTACTCCCATAGCCTCGTAGAGAGTGCGGGTCATTTCGTTCAAATCAATCAATGGAACATTTTCTTTCTCGGCCAGCCAACGCATAGCTTCAGGATAATCCTCGTGGGTATCACGGATGCGTCCGTCGGAGCCGAAAGAGCGACGCTGGGTAGGTGTCACCAAGACAGGATGGGCGCCACGCAAGCGAGCCTCATCAATAAAGGTCTTCAAGCTGGTCATAAAGGAGTAGTAAGCACCCTTGCCGGGCCCTTTCTGCTTCTGGTCGTTGTGGCCAAACTCCATAAACAAATAATCCCCCGCTTTCATCTGGCTCAAGGCTTTTTTCAGACGACCGGCGGCAATGAAAGTATTGGCACTTTCACCGCTTTCTGCATAATTGGCAATACACACATTGGTATCGAAAAAATAGGGAATCATCTGTCCCCAGCTAGCCCATGGCTCATTGTCCTGATCGACTACCGTACTGTTACCACACAAGAAGACGGTAGTAACCGCTGTATCAGCTGGTTCTATGGTAATACTCTCACATACGGGCGCACTGCCATTGAACTCCAATGTCAGCTTATCATCCCAATTCAGCTTCCGCTCCTCGCGGGGCTTGATGTGTACGTATTCGTCACCCTCAATGTGAGTATTACGCTTGTTGACAATAAAGGTGCGTTCCACAAATTCTTTCTTTTTCGTAGGCACACTCTCAATAAACAGGCGGCGCGACTCGGCCCTGACAGTAGTGACACCCGCCTGTTTGCGGTTGCCCAAGCGGACAGTCACTTTATAGTTGCCGTCGGGTACACGGACAGAAAAAAAGAAAGGCGACTTACTGCCCTTAACAGGTGTTTCCACCAGATCATAGCCATAACCCGTGGCTTCGGAATAGCGTGGCGCTCCTTCCAACTGATAGGTCTTCATCTCGGTCTGGGCCATCGCAGACATGCCCAAACCTAACAAAGGAATCCATAAATACTTTTTCATCATATCATTCTAATTGTTCTAATCGATTATATATTGTTCAAAATATTAAAACACTTTCTTCGGTTTAAGTTCGTCGGGGGAGTCTTTGGTATAGGAGTCCACAGCGTCGGCTTCTTTGGTAAACAGCTTTCCAATCTGTTCGGGCGATATGGTAAAGGCTGGCCGGAAGACATCAGAATTCATGTAGTCATAAACAGCTTTCCGCAACTGGCGAGCCACTACCCGTTCATTCAGGCGGGATGACAAATCCAACGTAGTCATCATCAACCGTCCGTTCAAAACCCTCGCTTCAAAAAGTACACCAATCTTACGACTGACAAACCACGTATCAATGCTCTGCACCAAAGGTTGGAAACCTACAGGGAAATCGGTGAATTGCATGACAGGAGCCCGATTCAGCAACTCCCACCATTGTAGGTTACTATGATACTCGGTGGGGAACTCTCGGAACAAAGGATGATATTCATTCAGGAAAATACCCGTGGTATGTGGTGGACGCATCTTGAACCACGAAGTATTCCAAAATACAGGAGTGAAATACTGCTGCACTTCCCGACCGTACTTTACATTCCGCCTAGCCATTATCAGTACCGTTCCACCTTCTTCCAGCACGGAGAGAGCTTCTGTATCCAATGTATCTGTAGTATATACCTCTCCCTCTGCTATCTCGATTTGGGCAGGATAGACCCAGAAGTCCCAGTCATTAACAGCTTCGGTACCTTCGATATGCACTTCAAGATTCAACTTGCGGGGCGTGTCAATACCAACCAAGGGAAATTCTACCCGCCCTAAAGAATAAAGATTGCCAATGGGAATATCTTTTCGGCTTGTTGCACCGCTTGCATAGACCTTGCCATAGGCATCCCGTATCAAATATGTGGTTTCTGCGTCCGTCAAAGGTGCCGCACCAAAATGAGAAACCTCGATATCCGCCCGAAAAGTTTCGGCATTTGTATAAGTGAATTTAGGAATACGCGCCAAAGGGACGGTAGGACTACAAAAACGCCGAAAAGCAGGAGCGTCCATATAGCCTTTCTCGTCGAAGAAAGCATCAAGAATTCCTACCAAAGCCGTACCCTGGCCGGTATAATCATTAAGTGCCAGTAGTTGAAAACCTGCATAATCAGGGGTTCGCATAGTTTTTTCTATTTCATGCTTGTAACAAAGGGCTTGCAGCTTACCCGAAGCCATCATAAAGTCGTCCCCCAAGCCAAGCATATCGTTGTCACGCATCAAATCGCGGAAGATTTCGAAATTTCGAGCTTTGTTCACCCCTGTATATTTCCGTATCTCGTTGAAATTAGGGAAGGCGCACCATTGTCCCGTCTCATGCGATACGAAAGGCTGACTGACGGTATCAATATTGGCACGGAAGTCTGACATACTTTCAGGTTGTTGCTTCGCCCACGTCAACCCACGTGCTCCAGCCTTGACGTGGTATTGGTTACGGGGCTGCCACTGCCAGCTTCCTCCAACAGAAGCACCAGTGTACACACGCCGCGAATCTGTATTCTCCCAGAAGTCAACAAACTTGGTGACCCATTCCACCCACCGACCTGAAGGTTCATTACCGCAAGCCAACATGCAAAAGGAAGCATGATTCCCGTACGCTTTGGTCAGAGCAATGGTTTCGTCCATCAGATACTTGTCGATAGGTTGTCCCAATCCCAGCTTCGGACCATGATTAGGCCAACTGGGGCCTTCAGGTTGCAAGTAGAAACCCGTACGATCTGCGGCTTGGAAAGCGGCTTCAGGTGGGCAATAAGAATGAAAACGCATGTGGTTCAAGCCATATTCGCGACAGATGCGGAACACACGCTCCCACGACTCTACATCCATTGGAGCATAACCAGTCAAAGGAAATACGCAGTTCTCCACCGTACCACGCAACATTGTCTTCCGTCCGTTCACATAAAACCACTTACCTTCAATCTTGAATTCACGCATACCAAACTCTACATGCTTCGTTTCTGTCCCATAACGACCGGTCACAACAGCAGTCAGACGATAAAGTGCTGGAGAGAACTCATCCCATGTCAGAAAATCGTTTCCCATCGACAAATCAATCTCATAAGTATTCATTCCCTTTTTCACACGCAAATCTTTCTCCACAACAGGAACCTTATGTACCCATTCGGTATTAAAGCTCTCGGCACCTAAAGCGATCTTCACTGCACCCGCAGACGAAGCGTTCAAGCAGAATCGCACTACAGCCTTTTTCTCCCATTAGTGTCCAATAAAAATGGACGAGTTAAAAATTTAATCAAATAGTCCTTCAAAAAGGGGACAATCGAGTTCTTTGACATCATTGAAATTAGTCTTATCGAACAGGTCAC
>DXAV01000095.1 GCA_019116805.1 Candidatus Bacteroides merdavium
AATCAATCTGTTCTCTCTTCTTTTTTCTGTGACAAAAGTACGGGGCTTTCGTCGGATGTGGAAAAAAGATGGACGTTGGCCGTACAGACAACGCTTATCCGGCAGATTTTGCCGACCAATCAGAATGGTGCTTTGGGCGGGGTGGAGCGCAGATTATGCGGCCGGAAGCAGGGTTCTTGTCGGCCTGAAGCAACACGCGTGGTATATGTTTCTATCTTTGATGACATAAGATGCTGTCTTATGTTGCACAAGATGCCATCTCATGCTGCACAAGATGTCATCTCATGCTGCACAAGATGCCATCTTATGCTGCTCAAGATGTCATCTTATGCAATCAATGAAGGAGACTTGTTGCTGCTGTGGTTGTACTCTTGTCTTCGAAGGCCAGGATAATTCATTTTTGGGAAAGCTTTCTTTTGCATTTCTCAGGGTTTGTACTATCTTTGTGTCTTTGGAACCTTGGATTATGAAACATCTTTTCCTGAACATCTGGCAATTCTATCGCGACGGCTTCCGCGGCATGAAGCTGGGGCGGACGTTGTGGCTGATTATCCTCATCAAGCTTTTTGTTATGTTCTTCATCCTTAGGATCTTCTTTTTCCCCGACTTCCTGAAACAGGCGGCCGACGGCGGAGAGAAGAACGGGTACGTGAGCCGTGAACTGATTGAGCGGATGCCTCCGAGGTAGATGGCTTTGCAGAACGTTATTCCTTTACTATTAATAATTGATTTATGATTGAACACATTGATTCTTCGCTGATCGACTGGTCGAGGGCACAATTTGCGCTGACCGCCATCTACCATTGGATTTTTGTGCCGCTGACCTTGGGGCTGGCCGTGGTCATGGGCCTTATGGAGACCTTCTATTATCGGACGGGCGACCCCTTCTGGAAACGGACCGCCCGCTTCTGGATGAAACTTTTTGGCATCAACTTCGCCATTGGCGTGGCTACGGGGCTTATTCTGGAGTTTGAGTTCGGTACCAACTGGAGCAACTACAGCTGGTTTGTGGGCGACATCTTCGGAGCGCCGCTGGCCATCGAGGGTATCGTGGCCTTCTTCATGGAGGCGACGTTCATTGCCGTGATGTTCTTCGGCTGGCAGAAGGTGAGCCGCGGCTTCCACCTGGCTTCCACGTGGCTGACGGGCCTGGGCGCCACCATCTCGGCCTGGTGGATACTGGTGGCCAATGCGTGGATGCAATACCCTGTGGGGATGGAGTTCAACCCTGATACTGCCCGTAATGAAATGGTGGACTTCTGGGCCGTAGCCACTTCGCCGATGGCCGTCAACAAGTTCTTCCACACCGTCCTTTCAGGTTGGGTGCTGGGAGCCTTGTTTGTGGTGGGCGTCAGCTGCTGGTATTTGTGGAAGAAGCGTGAGCGCCGCTTTGCCCTGAGCAGCATCAAGGTGGGAGCGTCCGTAGGTCTGTTTGCGGCACTGATGGCCGCTTGGACGGGCGACGGGTCGGGCTACCAGGTGGCCCAACACCAGCCAATGAAGCTGGCCGCCATGGAGGGTTATTACAAAGGGCAGGAGGGAGCCGGCCTGGTGGCCTTTGGCGTGCTGAATCCTGCCAAACAAAAGGCCGACGATGGCGTGGAGCCTTTCCTCTTCCGCATGGAAATCCCCAAGATGCTCTCGTTGCTAGCCGAGCGTAAGGTCGATGCCTTTGTGCCAGGTATCAACGACTTGCTGGAGGGGGGCTACGAGCTGAAAGACGGCACGACAGCTCTTTCGGCCACAGAGAAGATGGAGCGCGGACGCAAGGCTATCGAGGCCTTTGCCGCCTATCGGGAGGCGCGTGCCCAGGGTGACGATGCGGCGGCCGAGGTCGCTTCCGTCGAGTTGAAGGAGAATATGCCATACTTCGGCTACGGATATATCAAAGACGTGCACGAGCTGGTGCCCAATGTGCCGCTCACCTTCTATATGTTTCGCGTAATGGTGATGTTGGGCGGCTATTTCATCGTGTTCTTCCTCGTGGTGCTGTTCGTGGTCTTCAGGAAAGACCTGAGCCGCCTGCGCTGGTTGCAGATGGTGGCCATGCTCAGTGTACCGCTGGGATATCTGGCCGGACAGGCAGGTTGGGTGGTGGCCGAGTGCGGACGCCAGCCGTGGACTATTCAGGACATGCTGCCCGTAGGTGCGGCCATCTCGAAGCTGGAGGTGGGGTCGGTGCAGACAACCTTCTTCCTCTTCCTGTTCCTCTTTACCGTCCTGTTGGTGGCCGAGGTGGGCATCATGCTGAAAGCCATCCGAAAGGGACCTGAGAATTCAAATGTAAACATTCATTCTTCAAATTATTGACGTTATGGCATTACTTCAACAATATTGGTGGTTTGTGGTCTCCCTGCTGGGAGCCATTCTGGTGTTTCTGCTTTTTGTGCAGGGGGGCAATTCGCTCCTGTTCTGCCTGGGCAAGACGGAAGAACAACGGCGCATGCTGGTGCTCTCGACGGGGCGCAAGTGGGAATTTACGTTCACGACGCTCGTTACTTTCGGAGGCGCCTTCTTCGCCTCTTTCCCCCTGTTCTACAGTACCAGCTTCGGCGGGGCCTACTGGTTGTGGATGATTATCCTCTTCAGCTTCGTGTTGCAGGCCGTCAGCTACGAATTCCAGCTGAAGGCGGGGAATCTGCTGGGCAAGAATACCTATCGCGCCTTCCTGGTGCTGAACGGCGTGGTGGGGCCTGTGCTGCTGGGTGGGGCGGTGGCCACGTTCTTCACAGGTTCGGCCTTCTATGTGGACAAGGGCAGCATGACGGAGACGATGATGCCCGTCATCAGCCGTTGGGCCAACGGATGGCACGGACTCGACGCGCTGGCCAATCCCTGGAACGTGGTGATGGGCCTGGCGGTGTTCTTCCTGGCGCGGGTACTGGGGGCGCTGTACTTCGTGAACAGCATTGCCGACGAAGAGCTGACGGGCCGTTGCCGCCGTTCGTTGTGGGCCAATGCAGGATTGTTCCTGATGTTCTTCCTGGCTTTCCTGGTGCGCACGCTGCTGGTTGACGGCTATGCGGTTGACCCTGAGACAGGGCTTGTGTGCATGGAGCCCTACAAATATCTGACGAATTTCCTCGAGATGCCTGTCGTGTTGGTTCTGTTTCTGCTGGGTGTGGTCAATGTGCTGTGGGGCATCGGACGCACGTTATGGAAGAAGGGCTTCGACAAGGGCATCTGGTTTGCGGGAATTGGTACGGTGTTGACGGTGCTCTCCCTCCTGCTGGTAGCGGGTTACAACCACACGGCCTACTATCCATCAACAGCCGACTTGCAAAGTTCGCTTACCTTGCAGAACAGCAGCTCCAGTGAGTTCACCTTGCGAACCATGGCTTATGTGTCCATCCTCGTACCCTTCGTGCTGGCCTACATCTTCTATGCCTGGCGTAGTATCGACAATCGTAAGATAGAGCGGCAGGACACATCAGATGAGCATGGGGAATGAATGATAGCAAGCCGTTTCGGCTGATAGGGATAATGCAAAGAAAAAAGGCACGGATGATTTATGACATCCGTGCCTAAATTATATTAAGAAGATTTTGTGCCGCTTTATTCGACCAGTGTGGACGACGGAGTGTGGTGTCCGGCCCAGGTAGTGGCGTCTGTTGTTGTGTCCTTGAATTTCACCTGATAGAACTTTTCGTTCTCATAGATGGTGTTCACGCGGATGTTCAGTCCTTCCTTGCCTTCTAGTAGGTGAGCGATGTTGTCCAGCTTGTAGGATACGATGGCCGAGCCGGGTACGAGTTGGGTATCTTCGTTGGCATTATGACGAAACTCCAAATTCACGTAGCCGGGTTGGTTGTTTTCGTCTGTCAAGGATTCGTTTACTACCAGACTCAGCATGTGCTTCCTGTTCGGGTCCTCGCTATGCATGAATTGGCATTCAATGTTCAGATAGTCTTTGCGTGTGAGCCACATCTGTGTGATATTGATTTTATCGTCACCGATGCTGTCTTCCTTTTCGGCAGGCATGAAGTAGATGTCCTTGGTCAGGATGTCTTCTATCCAACGGATTTTGGCGTTGTATTCATAACCCGGCATTTCTTCGGGCAGCTCGTCAAAAAACACGAAGGCACGCTGGCCGTCCACTGCTTCGTAGTTTTGCAGATTACTTATATCGCCAGGGAAGAGCTTGCTGTCTTCATCCAGCAGAACATAGAAATCACCCTTATTTTCGCTCAGGGTCTTGATGGTGCCCACGGTGAACAGAGGGTTGTCATTGTTGTCGTCCAGACAGGACTGAAGTGCCGGCATAACCGATAGCAGAAGTATGCACGTAAAGAAGGCTGTACGAATTTGTTTTATCATCTTCATATAGTTTTTTATGTTTTTTGTTTGATAAATGTCCTTTTAGTTGGAATACTGCATCTTGATTTGTTAAAGAAATTAAAGTGTGTTTTTCTTCTTCGATGATGCAGTATTTTTGCGCCCGACGCATTTTATAGACAAACACGCGTGAAAAGAATGGAAGAACAAGAATTGGCCGAACAATGTCGACGGGGTGATAATCGTGCCCGTCGGGAATTGTATGAACGCTACGCAGGGCGTATGTTGGCTCTGTGCCTGCGCTATTCGGGCAATCGTGAGGTGGCCGAAGACTTGCTGCACGACGGTTTCTTGAAGCTGTTTTCTTCCTTCGACAAATTTACATGGCGTGGTGAGGGGTCATTGCGGGCATGGATGGAGCGGGTAATGGTGAACACCGTGCTGCAGTATCTTCGGCAGAATGATGTGCTTAATCAAAGTGCCGCTCTGGATGATCTTCCACTCGAGGCTTATGATGAACCTGAACCTGAAGTTTGCGAAACCATTCCTCAGCACGTGTTGATGCAGTTTATTAGCGGACTGCCTGCAGGCTATCGCACCGTGTTCAACCTGTATGTTATGGAAGGAAAATCACATAAAGAGATTGCTGCCCAATTGGGTATAAACGAACGTTCGTCAGCTTCGCAGTTGGCTAGGGCCAAAGCATCGCTGGCAGAACAGGTGAGGGCTTGGATGAAAACGAATAGGTAATACATTATAATATGTTGTTGAACGATATGAACGACGAGTTGTGGTTGAAGAAAATAAAGGAACGTCTGGACGATTGTTCCGAACCTTTGCCTCCCGGAGGTTGGGAGAGGCTGCAACGTGAGCTGGACAAAACAGTCCCTGCTATGGTCCCCCGTCGAAATCGCCTGCTGGTGATGCGCCGGTGGTCGATAGCGGCAGCAGCCTCGGCATTGGTGGCCGTAGCTACGGTTAGCTTGTGGTTGCTCCAGAGTCCCGTGGGACAGAATGTACGCCACGCAGAGGTGCCTGTCGCTGTACAGCCCGACGAAATACCTCAATCTGTCCCCGGAGGCGAGCAGTTGGCTTTAGCGTCCGAGGTTCCTTCACGGACAGAGTCTCGCAGACCAGTTGTTTCGTTAGCGGATAAAGTGTTGCCAAAGCCGGAAACAACAGAAGACATCCGAGTCGAGAAAAATGAAGACGCTTTTATGGAAATGTCCATTGTAGAGAAGCCGTTAACAGAAGAAGCAGCTGCATCAGGAGAAGAAAAAAAACAGGAAGTTGTACGTCGCTCCACTCCGAAGAAGACCCGTCTGGACGAGCCGCGCGTTATTACCCGGTCGCAGAAGGCAGATGACGGATGGTCGTTCGGCCTGTCGGTAGGAAATCGTAGTGGCTCGTCCGATAATGGTGACAAAGAACTTATTTATGATGCAGTGCCTGGAGGAGGTTTGGTACAGGGCAGTAATATAAACTTGAGTGCAACGACCAATGGCGTGATAGCTATCACCGGTGAACAGGAACTGACGTTTAAGGACGGTATGCCATATGTGTTGAAACGAGCTGATGAACCCGTTGATGCCAAGCATCGCCAGCCGGTCAGTGTAGGTTTTTCAGTCAGAAAAAATTTGAGATATGGCTTGTCGGTAGAGTCCGGATTGATGTACACCTATTTGCATTCTGATCTATATTTCGGCAAAGGCTATAATAGTAAGGAACAGAAATTGCACTATCTGGGTATTCCGTTGCGTGTCAATTGGAATTTTGTCAATACGCGTAATTTTTCGGTCTATCTGTCGGGTGGTGGTGCTGTGGAGAAATGTGTATATGGCAAGTTGGGCAATGAAACGCAGACGGTGAAGCCTGTACAGCTTTCGGTGTTAGGTGCGTTGGGTGCACAATATAACCTTTCCCACCGTTGGGGTCTGTATGTAGAGCCGGGTGTGTCTTATTATTTTGACGACGGCTCTAAGGTACAGACCATCCGCAAGGAACGTCCGTGCAGCTTTACGCTTCAGGCGGGTTTGCGACTTACTTATTGAATGGAAAACAGGTAGTTGTCAGTTGACTACCACTATTGGGAAGTACTCCTTGAACAATGTTTCGGCTTGTGCCAGTTGTTCGGGAGTATTTTCTTTTACTTCCTTCAACTGGTAGTCCAGTCCCATGGCTTCGTATTTATGAACTCCCAACCGATGGTAGGGCAGTATCTCTACCCGTTGTATGTTCTGATAGTTCCCGAGCGTTTCGCCCAGTCGGCGAATGTCCTCTTCCGCATCGCTGTAGCCGGGTACCAGGACGTAACGCAGCCAGAAAGGACGGTTGTGTTCCTCCAGCCAGGCAGCGGTACGAAGCGTCTGTTCGTTACTTCGTCCGGTGAGCAGGCGGTGGCGTTCGGGATTAATTTGCTTGACGTCAAGCAACACGAGGTCGGTCAGTCCGAGCAACGTTTCTACGTATTCGTTCCAGATACCTCCGTTGCTGTCCAAACAGATGTGGATACCCTGTGTCCTCAGTGCCTGAAACAGTGGTATCAGCGCTTCGGCTTGTAAGGTAGGTTCTCCGCCACTGAAGGTAATGCCTCCCTTTTTCCCGTAGAACGGTTTTTGGCTGACAGCCATTTCTAATATTTCCTGGGGACTCGTTTCTTTACTTTCTCCCTTCAAGTCAATAGTATCGGGGTTAGCACAGTAAAGGCAGCGGAATGGGCAGCCTTGTAGAAAGACGACGAGCCGGAGTCCCGGCCCGTCGAATGTTCCCATACTTTCGTAAGAATGAACTCTGATCATATTCATATTACATGCGTTCGTGGAATGAGCGGCTGATAACTTCCAATTGGTGCTCACGGCTCAGTTTGATGAAGTTCACGGCATAACCGGATACGCGGATGGTGAGTTGTGGATACTTCTCGGGATGTTCCATGGCATCTTCCAGCATTTCGCGGTTCAGTACGTTCACGTTCAGGTGGTGGGCACCCTTGGTGAAATAGCCGTCCATCATTGTCACCAGATTTTCGACACGTTCTTCAGGCGTGGGGCCCAACGACTTAGGTATGATAGAGAATGTGTTGCTGATACCGTCCTGTGAGTCGCGGTAGCGCAGCTTGGCTACAGAGCTCAGCGAAGCGATAGCGCCGTTCTTGTCGCGTCCGTGCATGGGGTTGGCACCTGGAGCGAAGGCCACGCCCTTGGCGCGTCCGTCGGGGGTGGCACCCGTTTTCTTGCCGTACATTACGTTCGAGGTGATAGTGAGCAGCGAAAGGGTGGGGCGTGCATTCTTGTAAACAGGCAGCTTCTTCAGTTCTTCGCTGAAGTAGTAAACCAGATCCACGCCGAGGTGGTCCACACGGTCGTCGTTGTTTCCGAAGCAGGGGAATTCGCCTTCGATATCGAAACCTTCAGTCAGGCCGATTTCATTGCGGCGGGCCGTCACTTTGGCATATTTGATAGCCGACAATGAGTCGAGCGCGATAGAAAGTCCAGCTACGCCGTAGGCCAGATTGATGCGCGGGTCGGTATCCACGAAAGCCATCTGTGCCTTTTCGTAGTAATACTTGTCGTGCATGTAGTGGATAATGTTCATCGCTTCGTTATAAACGCGGGCGATTTCAGTCAACACTTTCTTATAGTTGTTCATCACCTCTTCGAACTTCAGTGTGTCGCTGGTCAGTACGGGGATGCCTTTCACCATGACGGTACCTGTATTTTCGCAACGTCCGCCATTGATGGCCAGCAGTAGTGCCTTGGCCAGGTTGGCGCGTGCACCGAAGAACTGGATCTGTTTACCAATGGCTTGGTAGGACACGCAGCAAGCGATACCGTAGTCGTCACAGCCACGTACTTCGCGCATCAGGTCGTCGTTCTCATATTGGATGGAGCTGGTGTCCACCGAAACTTTAGCACAGAAGTCCTTGAATCCTTCGGGTAGGTCTGGACTCCACAGCACGGTGAGGTTCGGCTCGGGTGAAGGACCGAGGTTGTAGAGCGTCTGCAGGAAGCGGAACGAAGTTTTTGTCACTTTTGTGCGTCCGTCATTGAAACGTCCGCCGATGGCTTCGGTCACCCATGTCGGGTCGCCTGCGAAGATGTCGTTGTAGGACTGCATGCGCAGGTGGCGTACCATGCGAAGCTTGATAACAAACTGGTCGATCAGCTCTTGGGCAAAGGTTTCGTTAATGCGGCCATGAGCCAGGTCATATTCGATGAAGATATCCAGGAAGGAAGATACGTTGCCCAGCGACATGGCGGCACCGTCTTGTTCCTTCACGGCGGCCAGGTAGGCCATATATACCCACTGTACAGCTTCTTGTGCTGAAGTGGCGGGGCGGCTCAAGTCAAGTCCGTAATATTCGCCCATCACTTTAATTTCCTTCAGAGCCTTGATTTGCTCGGTTACCTCTTCGCGCAAGCGGATGCGTGCGTCGGTCATGGGGCCGGTCAGGTTACGCTTGTCTTCTTCCTTCGCTTCAATCAGTCGGTCGATGCCATAGAGCGCCAGTCGGCGGTAGTCGCCGATGATGCGTCCGCGTGCATAGTTGTCGGGAAGTCCTGTGAGGAAACCCAGCGAACGGAAGGAACGTATTTCGTCGGTATAGGCGTCGAACACGCCGTCGTTGTGTGTCTTGCGATAATGTGTGAAGATGTCCTTCACTTTGTCGTCCACTTCCAGGCCGTTCTCGCGGCATGCTTTGGCCACGACATTGATACCACCGAAAGGTTTGATGGCACGTTTCAGCAGTTCATCGGTCTGCAAGCCGACAATCAGTTCATTTTCCTTGTCGATGTAGCCGGCCTGATGGGAGGTGATAGTGGATACTGTGGCATTGTCCAGGGAGCGGACACCGTTGTTGTTTCTCTCTTCCTCAAGTGCTTTCAGGCAGATGTCCCAGATGCGTTTGGTACGTTCGGTCGGTCCTTGCAGGAAAGAGGCATCCCCAGTGTAGGGGGCGATGTTCTTGCTGACGAAGTCAGTCACGTTGATTTCTTTGCTCCAGAGCCCGTCAATGAAGGTCTTGTTCAATTCCATAATATTCATTTTGTTTTGATGGGTTATTAAGAAATAAATCTCTTTGAGCGTGCAAAAATACATCAAATATTTCATATATATAGCATCTTTATGCGTATTTCTATGTTGGATAACATAAAAATGACAATATATAGGTATTTTTTGCTTGAAGATATTGCATATTAGGAAAACATTTGTACCTTTGCACCGCCTTTGAAAAACAAAGGTACTTCCCGATGGAGTTTTGGAGAGGTGGCAGAGTGGTCGATTGCGGCGGTCTTGAAAACCGTTGTGCTGCGAGGCACCCGGGGTTCGAATCCCTGTCTCTCCGCTGAACTAACTGGATAATGAATAGGTAAGTCTCA
>DXAV01000096.1 GCA_019116805.1 Candidatus Bacteroides merdavium
TGGGAGAAAGCTATATTACATTAACGAATCCCTTGAATACACAAAGCGGAATCAATCGTTACCCAGAATGCCTGCCGTACGGAAATAGCAGCGTATTGGGAAATCCGAATATCAATGACGCTTACGGTGACGGAACTTATATTTATACAAACAAGACATGGATTAACGGAGGGAATTGATTAATCTGACTAACTGAAAATCGAGCAGAAGAAAGCAATTATGTTTTCTTTTGCTCGATTTTCAGTCTGTTTACGAAGCTGTTTTGAATTTCTCCAAAAAGTTTTTCTTGGCTTGATGCATCCGTTTTCGTGTGTGCTTTGGGCGATTTTTTGGTCTTTTTCGCTCCTGTTCTTCGTCAGATAGCCCGCTATCTTCCTCATAGTAAAGACGCAAGATTTTGCGTCTTTACAAAAACTCATCCCAAATCATCGCACGATAAATTCAAAACAGCTTCTTAGGTTTTGACACTCCTGGTGACAACGAAAATACAAAGGTCGAAGAATGGTGCTGGTTTGCCAACATCAGTCTTTACAAGAGTTTCCTTAAAGACCGTCTTTCGGTTCAGCTGAAAGCCTATGATCTTTTCAACTCATATCAGGCAAAATCAACCATTTACAGTGGTAACCGTCTGATGACAGGAAAAATGGAAGCCCGCAGAAATATTGGCATTACTTTACGCTATAAGTTTAATGCTGCCAAGAGCAAGTACAAAGGAACTGGAGCCGGTGACAGCCAGAAGAGCCGTATGTAAGTCTTATATTAAATCCAAGAATGAACTCGAATAAATAATTTTAATTTTATATATGAGAAACTTATTACTTTTTATTTTCAGTGCTTTTACAGCCATTGCATTAAATGCACAGACACCCTCTATTGAGGCATTGCGTACATGTGCATCTGAAAAGGGAATGCCTCCCAAAGAATACATATTCAAGCAGTTTGAAAAATCGGATATAGTAGTGCTGGGCGAACGCGACCACCGTGATACGGTACAATACGACCTGATTCACGACATCCTGGCCGATCCTCGTTTTGTTGAGCAAGTGGGATACGTCTATACCGAAGTTGGCTCGTACAACATGAACGATGATGTAAACCGCCTGCTGCAAGGCAGTTATCCGACGGAAGCGACCTTTATGGACAGCCTGTATGCCTATTATAGAAAGTCGGAGACCTTCTATCCAATTTGGGAAAAATACAACCGCGTTAAATTCCTGAAAGGTATATATGAAATAAACCGTACTTCTTCAAGGAAAATCAGGCTTGGACTGACCGACCGCGAGTTCTCATGGGATGAGATTCGTACTGTAGAAGATTACAAGAAATTCTGGGAATCTCGCACAGTGAATTTTCGCGACAGTTTAATGGCTGCCCATATTTCGGAAATGTTTGCCCGCCAGACACCCTTGAACGGTAAACGCAAGGCTTTGGTTATAACCAGTCAGCCACATGCCATCCACGATTCGATGATTCTCAAAAAGAGAAATGCTGTTTATGGAACACAGGGTTGGTGGATGAAGAAAATCTTTGGAGAAGAACGAGTCAGAATCTTGGTACTGAACTGGTTTGATTACAACCTGTTTGACGGAAGTAATTTCCCGATGACCGGAGAAGGACATTGGGATGCAGCCTTTGAACTGTTGGAATGCCGTCCGTTTGCTATTGATCTGAAAAATACACCTTACGGAGAAACTGCTTACAACGGTCTCGTCGGAGGTACCACGACCAATGTAAAGAACAAGTGTTGGCAGGATGTGGCCGATGGGCTTATCTACTATGCACCCCTCTACGACCATGTGGCAGCATGGGGTATTGAAGGACTCGTAACCAAAGAGTTTGAACCTGAAATCAAGCGCCGTCTGACAATATTTTTCCAGGCAACACAACCCGGCGCAGAGATACCCATGGAGGCTGCGATTGATGAATATAATGTTTTTCATGCTCATCCGGCTGCCATCAAAAGCAAAGAGGAAGTGAAGGGAATCATTCAGAAAGTGCTGGAAAAGAATATTCGACAATAATAGAGTGATATTGAATTATTAGCCCTACATTTGCAGCCCGAACAACCTATTGACAACGACTTTTTAAACAGAACACACAATGAAAAGACTGAAAACAATCCTGCTGAATCTGCTGTTGGCCCTGGTCATCCCGGCAAGTCTGTCGGCACAAACCGATGCCGAACGGAAATTCATGGTTTCCGTTGACTCACTGAACACACAGTTTATCAACGCATATACCGGGAAGGACTATCCGGCTGCCGAAGCCCTCTGCCAAAAGGTTATGGACCTCTACGACGCACATGCGTCGCAACTGGCCGAAGGCTATGCTTACGTCAAATACTCCTATTACTATAACATGGCCAGCGTCCAGGCAATACAGGGGAAAAAGCAAGAAGCCGTCAGCAACCTGTGCAAAGCCCTGAACAGCAATAAGATGGAAGTCAGCTACAAAAGGGTAGTCAATGATGAGGACCTGAAAGACATTCTGGACGCACCTGAATTGCAACCCGCCCTGAAGCGACTGAAAGAGACCACCGATTACCTTTATATCCTGCAAAATGCGCCGGAATACACCCGCACGCAACAGGCCGACAGCCTGCCCCGGATTGTCTATGCGCAGGCCGACGATCCCGACCTGAAGCGCGTTCGTGACTATTTCCGGCTGGACAGCGTGGCCGTGGCTGGCGACGAACTGGCCACCATCAAACGCATCCTGACCTATATCCACGACAAGATACGCCACGACGGCGGGAACGGCAATCCGACAGGCGGAAACAACTCCATCAACTTTGCCGAGGCCTGCAAGGACGGCAGCCGGGGCCTGAACTGCCGCGGACTGGCCACGGTGCTGAACGAGTGCTACCTGTCGATGGGCATCCCTTCGCGCGTCATCACCTGCATGCCGAAGACGTACATCAACGACTGCCACGTCATCAACGCCGTCTATTCGTCCACCCTCGGCAAGTGGCTTTGGATAGACCCCACGAACAACGCCTGGGTGACCGACGAACAGGGCAACCTGCTGAGCGTGCAGGAAGTGCGCGCACGCCTCAGGAGCGGCCAGCCCGTCCGGGTGAACGAAGAGGCCAACTGGAACAATGAAAAGAAGGCCACAACGGAAGAGTATCTGTACGAATACATGGCCAAGAACCTGTTCTACCTGGAAAGCTGGACGCGCTATGGGTTCAACACGGAAAGCGACCATGAGAACCTCATCAACTACATCTTCCTGCAACCCACCGGCTGCGACAGCAAACAACGGAACCCGAGGAACTTCTCTGTCAACGACGACCGGTACTTCTGGCAGGCTCCCCAGTAAATCTGAAAGATATCAACGCGGGCCAATCGGCTCCGTACGGAAGGGCAATACCGGCAAACCGTCCTCCTCCGTACGCAGGCTGCCCAACGTTGCATCATCAAAGCAATAAGAGACCTGTACCGGCCACTTGAAACCCTTGACGGGAATAATCAGGTTTCGTCCCTCCAGCTTGGCCTTCACCGCGACAGATGTCCTTCCACCCTCGGTCACGGAAAGTCCTACAATGTCCCTGGTGGAGGACACCAAGCGATTGAAACGTCCCTCAAAGCGAAGTACCAGTTGCCTGCCTTGCAAGCTGGCTTCCGCCAGACGGGGACTTTCATAAGGAGCCACAAAACGTTCGTATTCCTTGTCGAGCACCATGCAAGCCAGCCGTTCGCCAATGGCCCGTTTGTTCCGAGGATGGATATCTTTGACATCTTCCACCAAATCGGAAATGTTTATCATGCCCGTACGACTTACCGTTTCCAAAACGGATTGCTGCTGCTCCCTCAGCAGAGCGGGAGTATTGTGTGCCGAATGATAGGTGTGTGGCGCTATCTGTACATAATAGAAGGGCAAAGGCTGCCTGAAACGTTCGCGCCACGCGCCGATCATCTGTGTCATCAACCGTCCGTAGGAAGAAGCATTCTCGTGGTTACTCTCCCCCTGATACCAGATGCAACCAGCCAGTCCGTAGGGGACAAGCGGATGAATCATCCGGTTATACAGCACACCCGGAGCCACCGGCCACCAGGGATATTCCTTCAAGACGTTACGCGAAAGAACCGAATCGGCCTCGACCACTTCGGCCGGCGTCCAAACTTCGGCCGGAGTTCCTCCCCAGGCCGAAACCAGAATGCCGACAGGCACATCCAGCTGCTCCGACAAGAAGCGGGCAAAGAAATAGGCCGTAGCACTGGTGCGGCGCATGCTCTGTGGCGAACAGGATTCCCACTGTCCACGGCAGTCATCCTGGGGAAAGGCAGAGCCCTGTTTCGGCACATGGAAAATGTGTACGGAAGGGCATGCGGCCTGAGCCACCTCTTCCGCTCCGTTCTTAATGCCCATATCAGCAGACCACTCCATATTGGACTGCCCGCTACACAGCCACACTTCCCCTAACATGACATCGGCTATCCGACGGGACTCACGGGTTCCCTTTATCTCCAACGTATATGGTCCTCCGGCAGCAGAAGTCCGGAGTTCGGCTTTCCAACAACCCTGGCAATCAACTTTCACCCGTACAGTATCCTTCACATTCCATCCAGGCAAAAGCAATAATTCTTCAGCCGGATTTCCCCATCCCCAAATGGCTACACGGCTGTTGCGCTGCAGCACCATTCCATCCGAAAAAACAGATGGCAACTGAATCTGCGAATAAACTTCGATACCGGCCCACAGACAGCCCAGTATTCCAAACAAACATTTCAAAATATTCATATTTCTCAGTATCATTGTTTCTATTTTAAACTGATAAAGGCAAAAATACACACAAAATCCGAATACAATTTGCCTCTGCACTTACCTTTCACTATATTTGTCAAACCTAACGAATACTTTTATGGAAAAGAAGAAAGACGGTTTCCCCAACGAAAAAGCCATCGTAATTCCTCAGGAAATTCTGCTCACGGTGCAAAAAAATCCCATGACCCGGCTGCTCTATCCGACCGACATAGGCTATTACCCCCATGCAGACAACCATTACCGCCACCGTGAAGAAGGAAGCAGGCAGCATATCCTGATCTACTGCCACGAAGGAGAAGGATGGTATGACATCGGGAAAGGACGCTGCCCCATCAAAAAGAACCAGTTCTTCATCATCGAAGCCGGAACTCCGCATACGTATGCCGCTTCGTCCCAACGTCCCTGGAGTATCTATTGGGTACACTTTACCGGTGAGAAAAGCGGTCTCTTCGCGGAACTTTTCAACCAAACCATTCATATTGACGATTCACCCTCTGCCCGATTTGAAGACCGTATCCGTCTGTTCAACGAGATACTGGTGAACTTGGAAATGGGATACAGCGTGGAAAACCTGGAGTACATCACCCTCTGTCTGTGGTATCTGCTGGGCAGCTTCAGATACATTCCACAATTCAGGGAAATAAACAAGCCACAGACACAGGACACCATGCAGAAGGTGATCAACTTCATGAAGGCAAACCTGCACAGACAGCTCACTCTGGAAGATATCGCGCAGAGCGTGAACTACTCACCCGCCTACCTAAGTACCGTCTTCACCCAAAAGTCCGGCATGTCTCCCATCAACTACTTTAACCAGCTGAAGATACAGAAAGCATGCCAGCTTCTGGATTTCACGGACAAGAAGGCCAAGGAAATAGCTTTCGAACTGGCGTTCAGCGATCCTTACTACTTCTCAAAAGTATTCAGCAAATACATGCACATGTCTCCCAAAGAATACCGGATGAAAAAGAAGGGATGACGGACGCAACACCGTTACCTGTCATTTTCCATTCCACGACCAAGTATCGCCTGCGGCGAGGTTCAACGCTTTCACATACTTACCCTGGTACCATACTTTACAAGTATTGCCGTGTAGAGACTCGATCTCAGCATTTACGATCTTTCCGTCCTTCCATTCCACTGAAACTTCAAATCCGCCACGAGCCCTGAAACCGCCGAACCGTCCATCTTTCCATTTGGGAGGAAGAGCTGGAAGCAGTTGGATGACATGCGTCCCGTCCGCTTCGCGCACATGACTCTGAAGCAACATTTCAGCAATACCGGCAGTCGTTCCAAAATTGGCATCTATCTGGAAAGGAGGACATTGAGTAAACAAATTCGGATTCAGACTTTTTTCAAGAACGTTGTCCAAACTCTCTTCTGCCTTCTCCGCCCTACCCAAACGGGCATACTGACTGACAAGCCAAGCCGAGCTCCAGCCGGTATGACCTCCGCCGTGTGCAATCCGTCCATCTACAGACTTGTTTGCAGCCTCTACCAGTTCAGGCGTCTGGAGTAAGTTAATCTGTGCCCCCGGATGCACAGCAAACAAATGAGATATATGGCGATGCCCGGGTTCCACTTCCGGAAATTCTTCCGCCCATTCCATAATACGTCCGTCCGAACCCACCTTCGTTCCTAGCAACCTTTTTTGAGCTTCGGCTACCTGATGTGTAAAATCGTCATTTATCTGCAAGACGTCAGACGCCATCGTAAAATCATCAAACAACTGCCAGATGACCTGTTGGTCATGAGTGGGTCCCATACTGATCTGGCAACGACTACCATCGGGAGCGATAAAAGAGTTCTCGGGCGAAACAGCCGGTCCTGAAACCAATTTTCCTGTCTGACTATCCTTCACCAGCCAATCCATGTAGAATTCAACCGCCCCTTTCAGCACAGGGTACATCCGACGCAGAAAGATCGTATCGCCCGTAAACCGGTAGTGTTCGCCAATGTGCTGGCAAATCCAACCGGAAGCACCCGTATGCATACCCCAGGCAGCATCCTCGCCAGGTGACGTATAACCCCAAACATTCGTAATGGGATGCACCACCCAACCTTTCTTTCCATATTGCACCTGGGCAGTCTTTGTACCCGGCTTCACCAACGATGCTATCAAATCGAACATGGGCAGATGCATCTCAGACAAATTAGTGACTTCGGCAGGCCAGTAGTTCATCTCGATATTCACATCCGTATGATAATCACCATTCCAAGGCGTCTGTATCTTATTAGCCCATATACCCTGCAGATTGGCTGGCATGGTGCCAGGTCGTGAAGAAGAAATAAGCAGGTAACGGCCAAACTGAAACATCAGTTCATACAAACGGGCATCCGGTTTACCCTGACGGGCATTCTGCACAAGCACATCAGTTGCCAGCGTATCCACAGTTCCGGCCAAGCGAAAATGAGCACGATTGAAATAAGCGGCATATTCATCGCGGTGGGCCGTATATAGTTGATTGTAGTCTTTTCGTCCGGCCTGTTGTAAAGCGCTCTGCGTTCTAGCCACATAATCACGTCCACGGTAATGAGGATAGGACAACTGATAATCCGTAGAAGCCGAAAGGAGCAATACCACCTCGTCTGCCTTCTTGACAGTCAGTGTGGAATCAGAGCAAACTATCTCACCTCCGCGGTTTACGGCCTTCAATCGGGCCATGTAATGTAAGCCATCCCCTCCTTTTCCATCGGACAGGGCTCCGGCCATTACCAGCTGACCTTCTTCCGTATAAGTCCGGTAACGTTCCGGCCGGTTCATACGGCAAGTAAAGGTCAGTTTACCGGCAGCATCGGCCGACAGACGTACGACCATCACCTGATCAGGAAAACTGACAAACGCTTCCCGCTTGTAGTTCACTCCACTCTGACGGTAGCAGACCGTAACGGTAGCATCTGACAAGTTCAGTTCCCTGCGATAGTTTTCATATGCGCTCTTATCTGCAAAATCAATCCATAAGTCGCCCAACGTCTGGAAGCAGCCAAAAGGAACGGAAGCCCCATTTCCACCACCAGAACCTTTACCTGTACAAACCTGAGTACGGTTGGTCAAGGCAGTAGCCTCACGGTATTTCCCATCAAACAAAAGTTGCCTGATTTGTTCCAGATACTTCGGAGCTTCCGGGTTATCGCAATCCTGCGGACTGCCAGACCACATCGTTTCCTCATTCAACTGGATACGTTCCAAAGAGACATCTCCAAAGACCACGGCTCCCAACGATCCATTACCCAGAGGCATCCCTTTGAGCCATTCCGCATCGTCTTGCCAGCCATTCGGACTATCAGGGACCGTCGCATTAGCCGGAGTTTCGTACCACAATTCAAATCAGCTTCATCCACCACCTGCTGATGAGAGCAGGAAAAGAAGAAAAATGGCAAAAGAGCTATTAAAAATCGGTTCATAACCCATCTGTTATATTTATTCACACATATTCAGCAGCTGTTGCCCCACCTGATGATTGATATCAAGGCGTACCACTTCAGACAGGAACCGACGTGCCTGTTCCTTATCGCCCAATCCCAGGTATCCGAGTCCCATTACCAGATTGCAATGGATAAGGTTACGGACATTCAAGTCATCATCCCAAATCAGCAGATCAGGAAGCGAAACGGCAAAATAATCAATCTTGACCTTGTCGAACAGATGCTTTTCGCCGTGCTTGATAAGACGGTTGAAACGGCTGCGCGCCTTGTCTTCCTCACCCAATTTGCGCCAGGCCAGTCCCTGATAGAAAATCTTGTCCGGCTGCTGGTCGTTATAGAAGAACGCGATAGCCGGTTCTGCCGAACCCTTGGTCGCCCGTTCAAAGTAGGCTTTCGCCTGATCCATGTCTTCCAGTCCTTCGTAAGCACATCCCAACCAATAATGAATATCATTCTCCTCGGCCATCGAAAGTTTTCCTTCACCCAAGTTATCGGGATATTTTTCTGTTTCCTTCAAAAGCCGTACGGCATCGGTATAGCGTTTCTCCGCCAATGCCTGCTTGGCCAGTTCCACACGGCAGAACACATATTGACTTGTAACCTTGCCTTCACCACCTTCCCACGGATGGAACTTACGGGCATTAATCAAGTCGTAAGCCTTCTGGTATTCGCCCAGCTGATTATATAGCGTGATACGTTCAATACACAAATCATCGCGCTGTTCCACTTCATCGGCATGTGCTTCCAAAAAATCCAGACGCTGACGATGGGGGTAACGAAGTTTCTTATATAATTGGTCGAGTTCCATCAGAATGCGTGCATCAGTCGTATCAAGGCTATAGGCTTTCTCCAAAGCTTCACGCGCCTTTTGAGGATTGTGCTGTTTGTTGTAATAAGCTAAAGACAAATTGCGCAATACCGTTGGGAAAGTGCCATCAAGGGACGCTGATGCTTCCCAACAAGCTACCGCGTCATCGTAACAACGAGCTGCGTAATAAAAGTTACCGAGATAATACGATGCTTTAGCACCTGTGGGATTCAGCGACATGGCATCTTGAAGCATCAGCACCTCTTCCATTTTATTCGGGAAGCAATAGTCCGGACACATCTGCTCAGCCTTCCGATAGTAGTCTAAGGCTTTTTCTTTCTGTCCATTCTTTGAAGAAAAATATCCTAACGCATAGTACACCATCGGATAAGTTTCCAATATATCTTCTGTCACAAAAGAGAGCAACTCCATCGCTTCATCGTACATTCCTGCCGAAGCATAATCAATGGCATATTCGATATAACTATGAACAGCACCGCGCATCAACGTCTTCAAATCTTGCTTCACGGCCGCTGCCTCTTCCATCTTACCCAATATTTTTTTAATCAAATAGGCTTCAAAACGGCATCCCATATTGAAGCGGTCCATCGACAAGGACTCATCAACCAATGCCATTGCACGGGTATAATCACCTGTCTTACGCAAGAAGGAAGTCTTCAACTGACGTCCCTTATGATTCAACCAGTTGCGATAAAGCGAATGGTTTATATGATCCAATCCGCTTTCATAATCCTTTCGAATCATGTCGATCTGAGCCAGCCCCATATAACCGGCATCCTGCCAAGCTGCATTCCAGGTAGCTTTGAAGAAAGCGTCATAAGCGCCGTCTATATCACCCTGCATCTTCTTGCTCCAACCCAAGTTATAATATGGTTCACCGTCATAAGGATTTGGATTATGTTCCGTCTGTGTCTTAATGGCACGATCAAAATATTTTTGAGCCTCGGCAAAACGTCCACGACGCATCAGCAGCAAACCGACCGCATTATTGCAGCGAATGTCGCTCTCGTCACGACTCAAGGCTTCCATATAATAGTCCAACGGCTGGTACGTGGCATGACGATATTGCTCCAGATGATGTCCGGTCAGGAAGAGCTGCTCCATACTGGCTATCTGCTTGGGATCGAGCGCAGCCTTGGCCGGCTCAGGTATCGGTCTGATCTCAGGTTTATCCGCCTGATAACTTACCATCACGTTGCCTTTTTCATCCAACACAACCAATTTTAAGTCTTCAGCCTTCTGCGTGTCGCATTCCACCACTTGCATATAAGTATGCTCGGGCGAAACCGCTGTAAGCATATCCAAATAAATACGGTGATTTTCCACATTGGTCAGCATGACACGCACTTCGTGATGGGCAACCGTCGTATAGAGGATGACCTTCATCCGTCCGTCTCCCTCGGGAAGCAGATTGATCAAGGCATCCCGAGTGGCATTCTTCACCAGGCCAACTTTCTGATAAGGCATGAAATACTGTACCCAAGACTTCTCCTCGTAAGGTTGAAGCCACGTGAAGTCCGGCTGATTGTCGCAATACATACCAGTCATCAGTTCAATATAAGGTCCGTCTTCATCCGTCAAGTTGCGGTCCCACGCCTGTCCAAAATCACCGTTACCCCACGTCCATTGCTTCTTGCCGGCATTCACGTGATGGTCTGCCACATGGAGGAGTCCGGCTTCGATATGTTCCTCGTAACCACCAACAAAGTCGTACTTCGAATTGATAGCCATATAGGATGTCGGAACCGGAATGTTCTTGTAGCGCGAAATATCCACACCTGCCGAATAATCCACCTTGTAATATTCACCGGTAGCAATCGGGAAACTTGACACCGCTCGCTTACCATGGTCGAAGACAGCATTCACATCGGGCGGGAATACCGAATAATAATCTTTGTTCACTACTACAGCCGGATTGGCCCACCACAGAAACGTTTGCGGAAACGGCGTACGATTGTACACCTTTGCCTTGATTTCGATATAGGCTTTACCGGGATAAAGTGTAAAACCAGCCATACCTTTGGTACGGAACATTCGTTCCACCTCACTACACCACACCGTTTTACTACCATCCGGAAACTCCTCTATCATGCAATCTGTGGGCAAATAGGTACTGGGACGATGGTGTTGCGGCCAGTTGAATTCGATACCACCTGAAATCCAAGGACCGGTCAGACCTACCAATGCTGGTTTGATAACCTGGTTGTAATAGACGAAATGACGTTTCTTCACTTTATCATATGCCATCTGGATACGTCCTCCCAGTTCGGGCAAGATCATCACCTTAATATATTCATTCTCAATAAAGAATGCCCGCCAAGGACGGTCGTGTTTCTCATCTTCTATCTTTTCCACTACCGGATAAGGATAAACCGAACCAGAGCTGCCCTGATAGACACGCTTTTCAAGAAAAATAGGATTCTTTTCTTCCTTACCGATCCCATAAGTGGGTAACATAACAATTTCTTCCCAAGCCTTTACCTCCGAAGTGTTTACTGTACTCCGAATCAAATATTCTGTTATTGCTTCCATTGTCTATATATTAATAATAAAATGTGATCCTAATAAATTCCTTTTGCCGATTGTTTTTGATTGTTTGCTGTTCCAAACACATCTTTCATCTTGTCAAATCCCTCCATTCGGAACGGTGCGAAGGCTGTACTATTCATATACTTCAGAATAGAGGCCAACATCTGACGAGCCACCGGACGTTTGTCAAGAGCAGTCTGTAGATCAAACGTAGCCAGCATCAGTTTCCCTTTACCAACACCACCTTCGTACAAAGAAGCCAGACGACGGTTGTTGACAAAATTATCCACCATTTCTACAATAGGCGATCCGCCATTCAAACTATCCACAATCATTGTTGTAGAATTTATATTCAAATCCCACCATTGCCAGTCGGTATGCATATCCGTAGGGAAGTCTGACAAAGCCGGATGAGACGGATTACAGAGTACCCCCATCGTACCTGCCTGATTTGGGAAATGAACCGGGCTCCAGAAAACAGGTACAAATTTGCCCTCAATACCTCTCAACGTATGCCAATCAGGATTGAATAAAACCTTCTTTCCTTCTACCAGCCATTGCATTGCGGTATTGTAGTCTCGGGTATATTTCACATCTCCCCAGTTGAGTTCTATCTCCAAAGGATAAACCCAGATATTCCAGCGATTACGATACTCCGAGTTCTCCAACGACAAGCAAACCTCCAGCTTTGAGGCTTTGGTTATACTATTCAGAGGTAATACGATTTCACCCAAATTTTCGTTATGTCCCATCCTAAGGTCTGCAACATCAATACGACCTTTTCCAACCGACTTTCCTGCGTCTTTCACTTCCCAAACCAATGTTCTGTCTTTCAGTTCCTCCACACCATAATTACTCAATTCGGCTTTTGCCACAAAAAACTCATTATTCGTATAGACAGCTTTGGGAAAACGAAGCAATGGAACCACTGGTGCACAAAATTCTCGGAATTCACGTCCTTGAATAATGCCTTTACTCTCCCAAAAAGCATTCAACAGCCCGACCAATGCCGTACCCTGCCCAGGAAAATCATGCAAATCGAGCAACTGAAATCCGCTGACACCAGATGTCTTCAAAGCACGTTCAATCTCTTCCTTATAGAGTATAGCAGCCAACTTTCCAGATGCCTGTAAATATTGAGGTGCCTTCTCTATCAATCCTTTCCGCTCCAAATCTTGCTTCACGGCCATAAAATTCAGCGGAATCAACGTACCGGTGTATTTAGGAATCTCTGTCAGATCGGGATATACAGAGTATTGCCCCACCTCGTGTGTAACCAGCGGGACTTGCATACCTTCAACCGAACTATGGTAATCCTTCTCAAACGAAGGAGTTTCCTCATTAAACACACCCTGTCCTCGCACCCAACCCTTACGAGTCCATTGTGTTACAAAAAAGTCATCGTCCGGTTCGGGCCAGTCACCATGTCCCTTTTCAAATGTAAACGACGTTGTTGTGTACAGATGACGACCATCTGCCTTCTTCATTTCCTGTAACAAAGATGCCATAATCTGGAAATCATATTGCAATTCGTTGCCCAAACTCCAAAAACAGAACGACGGATGATTTCCATATTCTTTCCGAATACGACTTGCCTCTGCACGAAGGAAATCAATCGTAGCAGAATCACTTCCTAAAGTAACACTCCACACCGGCAATTCAACCTGAAGATAGAAACCCATTTCATCAGCGACATTAAAAGCTGCTTCAGGAGGACACCAAGAATGAAAACGAAGATGGTTCAATCCATATTCACGAGCCGAAGAATAGAGTTCCCGCCACGCTTCCTCGTCTGTAGGCGGAGTACCGGTCAAGGGGAAAATGCAACATTCCAATGTTCCACGCAAGAAAATCGGCCTGTCGTTTAACATCAGACAATTTCCAGCCTGTGCAATTTGACGTAAACCGAATCTTTCCGAAACACACGACGTCCCTTTTTCTGATTTCAGTTCCACATTCGCACAATAAAGATTAGGAGTAAATTCACTCCACAACGGAGCATCCTTATCCAAAGTACACTCCAACTCTACCAATGTTTTTCCCGGTCCAACAGAGATTTTCTTGTTGGCTATTCCATATTCTTTCCCATCTTTTTCTCCCAAAACTACCAGTTTCAGCATAGCCTCCTGTTGTATATCTTCGGAATTACATACCGTTACCGCAACTTTGGCTGATCTGGAAGCGACATCCGGATAAATCTGTACATCATCCACACGAACTTTATCAACGGCCTCTATGTACATATCGCCTAAGATACCGTTCCACATCACTTGTGTAGCATTCGTATAAGCATGAGCCAAGTCGTTAACCGAAATATCATAACGTTTACGATTGTCAACCCGTACGGTCAGTAAATGTTTTTCTCCACTCTGCAAATAAGAAGTGAGATTATAACAATGCGGTGAAACCAGACTTTCCTCGTGTCCATCCACCTTAATACCGTCCACCCATACCTGCGTATCCCAAAGTACTCGCTCCAAATGGAGAAAAAAATCTTTCCCTTTCCATTCTGCCGGAATCTCCACTTCACGAGCATACCAAGCAGGGCCAACATAACTATAGGCACGAGTCAAATGCAATAACTGTGGTTTCTCCAAAGCTGGTTTCAGCATAGTCTTTGTCCCCAACTTTGCCATATCGGTAGTACCAGGGAGCATGATGGCCGTTTCATAACAGCGTCCAGGCCAATTTTCCTGTATCCCGACATCAGCACTATCCAGACGCACAGTCCATTTCCCGGCCAAATCAATCCTGCCAACATTCTCGCCGCACGAAGATACCAGCAGCACAACAAACATAAAAATAAATATATTTTTCATGATAAAAATAGATATTGTTTCTGACTGCAAAGTAAAAAGAAACAAAGCGGAAAGGAAATGGAATATTTATTTGAATTGATGTAATATTCCACGGACTTTCAAAAAGAGGACAAATAAATCAGGCCATGCACAAACTTTCCAACAAAAAAGGAGGCCTCAGCAGCCTCCTTCATCAAATCCAAATAATAAAATATGGGTGTCATCTCTTACTGAAGCGCCTTCAATGCTACCTCATAGTCGGGCTCGTCAGATATAGTCTTAACCAGCTGAGTGTAAATCACCCTGCCATCCTCATCAATCACTACCACTGCCCGTGCCATCAGCCCCTCCAGCGGACCGTCGGCCAGGCGAAGCCCGTAACCTTCCACAAAGTCGCGACTACGGAACAGCGAGAGCGGCACAACATTGTCCAACCCCTCGGTAGTGCAGAAGCGAGACTGTGCAAAAGGCAAATCCATCGACAAGCAGAGCACGACAGTATTTTCAAGTTTCGAGGCACGAGCATTGAACTGACGGACAGACAGGGCACATGTCGGTGTGTCTAGACTAGGGAAAATATTCAGTATCAAACGCTTGCCCCGATAGGAAGACAAGCTGACTTCCTCCAGCGCAGCGTTCACAGCCCGGAAATCGGGTGCTTCCTGCCCCACCTTTACCATTGGGCCACAAGTATGTGCCTCCACTCCGCGACAGATAACCACTTCTCCTCTCTCTCGTACAGGACTTTCACCCTGCGCAGCCGCTTGCAGCGGCATCAGGCCCAACGTCAAAACGGCGCACAAGCCCAACATCGTTTTTACAGTATTCATATCACAAAACAGTTTTTTCCTATACAACAAACTCATACAACATTTGGTTGCATATCCTGCAAGAATTGCCTATCTTTGTTTCATACCAAAACCCAAACAAGATGATGAAAACAAGAATCACATCCCCCCGCATCACCGAGCTGAAGCCCGGCGAGATATTCGTTTTCGGCAGCAACCTGGAAGGAGCCCATGGCGGAGGCGCCGCCCTGCTGGCCTGGAAGAAGTGGGGAGCCGTATGGGGACAGGGCGCAGGCCTGCAGGGACAGACCTACGGCATCCCGACCATGCACGGAGGCCCCGACGCCATCAAGCCCTATGTGGACGACTTCATCCGCTTCGCCCGCGAGCATTCCGAACTGACGTTCCTCGTCACGGAGATAGGCTGCGGCATTGCCGGATTCAGGCCGGAGGAGATTGCCCCGCTCTTCAAGGACGCGGTCGGGGTAGCGAACATCCACCTGCCTCAACGCTTCTGGGAGGTGCTGAACGCAAAGTAAAGACGCGTGCGCCGACGGCCCAGAGCCACCAGAATGCACACCAGCGAACAGAAGGCGCAGACCACGAAGACGATACCCGTGGACGAAAGGATGTTGCCCATACCGACCAGCGGCGATACGATGCCGCCCGCAGCAAAGCACACGGCACCGAGCAGCGCCGAGGCCGTGCCGGAATTCTCACGCTGGCTTTCCATCGCCAAGGCTGTGCTCGAGGTGAACGTCATGCCCATGCTGAACAGCAAGCCCAGCATCAACACCTCGTAAACCCAGAAGCCGCATCCCGACATGAGGGCCGCGCACTGGAGCACCGACATGACGGCCATGCCGCAACAGCCTGCCAGCGTGCAGCTTTCAGGGCGGTGAAACTTGACCGACAAGGCAGCCGCCACCCCGATGGCCAGCGCATTGACACCGAAACAGAGGCTGAATGCAAAGGCGGAGAAACCGTAATGCTGCTGCACAATGAAGGGCGAGGAAGCAATGTTGGCAAACAGCACACCTTGGGCGAATGCCATCTGAAGAACGTAGCACACGTAGCGCCGATCACGCAGAACGGTGCCGAAACTGCGGAACGTATCGCCCCACCGCTCGGCCGAACGCCGGTTGCGGGGCAGCGACTCCCGGAAGTGCATACACCCCGCCAGCAGTAGGATGCCCAGCCCGAACAGAATCCAGAAAATGCCCTGCCAGCCTATCAGGTCGGTCAGCAGGCCGCCCACGATGGGAGCCGCCACAGGAGCCACCCCGTTGATGGCACCGATGACAGCCAGCATCTTGGCCAGCTCGCGCCCGGAAAACTTGTCCGTGGCCACGGAACGCGAAATGACGATGCCGCCCGCCCCCGCAATGCCCTGCACCAGGCGGAAGGCCACAAACTGCTCGATACTCCGCGAGAACAGACACAGCAGCGTGGAGGCAATGAACAGCCACATGGCCACCAGCAGCGGCAGACGACGCCCGTAGCGGTCGCTCAGCGGGCCGAAGAACACCTGCCCCACTGCCAGACCAATCATACTGGTCGTCAGGCCCAACTGTACCATCGAAGAAGTGGTACTGAAATAATCGCCCATTGAGGGCAGGCTGGGCAGATACATGTCGGTGACAAACGGACCGAAAGCGGTCAGCATGCCCAGCAATATCAACAAGAATACTTTGGAATTTTCTTTTGCCATACTATCTATATATCTTTGAAAAGCGCGGCAAAGTTACCACGAATTCCGGCAATCTGTAACACCCCGCACCGCTGCCTGTCACCCTTTTTGGAAAACATTTTCAGAAGTTAACAGGTCGGCGGGACTTCCACCCGGATGGACAGCCCGAATTGCGCAGATTGCTACAGATTTATTTGCCGCAACTTCCGACTTTTCTTATTTTTGCATCCGTCAAATCAAAGCAAGAACCACAACATGCAATACCTACTCAACGCCCCCACCTCGCTGCACGCCACCGTGCAACTGCCCGCCTCGAAGAGCATCAGCAACCGTGCGCTCATCCTCCACGCCCTGTCGGGAGGAGCCACACGCCCCGAGAACCTGAGCGACTGCGACGACACGCAGGTTATGATACGCGCCCTGGACCACATGCCCGACGTGATAGACATCCACGCCGCCGGCACGGCCATGCGCTTCCTCACCGCCTACCTCTGCGTGACGCCGGGCACGCACGTCATCACCGGCACCGAACGCATGCAGCAGCGCCCCATCCGCATCCTGGTGGACGCCCTGCGCACGCTTGGCGCACACATCGCGTATGCGGGCAACGAAGGCTTCCCGCCCCTGCGTATCACCGGTACCCGGCTGACGGGTAGCGAAATAGAGCTGGCGGGCAACGTGAGTTCGCAATACATCTCGGCCCTGCTGATGATTGGCGCCGTGCTGCCCGCGGGACTGAAGCTGCAGCTGACGGGCGACATCATCTCGCGCCCCTACATCAACCTGACGCTGCAACTGATGCACGACTTCGGCGCACAGGCCGGATGGACGTCGGAAAGCAGCATCGCCGTGGAACCCGGCGGCTACCGCGACACGCCCTTCCGCGTGGAGAGCGACTGGAGCGCGGCCTCCTACTGGTATCAGATGACGGCCCTTTCGCCCGATACCCCCGAAGTGGAACTGCTGGGACTCCATGCCCGCAGTCCGCAGGGTGACAGCCGCGGTGCCGAGCTCTTTGCCCGTCTGGGCGTGCAGACGGAGTTCACTCCACAGGGCGTGAAGCTCCGCAAGGAGGGCCATCCTGCCGGGCGTCTGGACGAGGACCTGGTGGACATCCCCGACCTGGCACAAACCTTCGTGGTGACCTGCTGCCTGATGGGCGTCCCCTTCCGCTTTACCGGCCTGCAGAGCCTCAAAATCAAGGAGACCGACCGCATTTGCGCCCTCATCACCGAGCTGCGGAAGCTGGGGTACACCGTGCACGCCGAGCAGGACAGCATCCTGTGGTGGGACGACGAACGCTGCCCGGCCGACCCACAGCCCGCCATTGACACCTACGAAGACCACCGCATGGCCATGGCTTTCGCCCCCGCCTGCCTCGTGCGCCCTGACATCCGCATCAACGAGCCGCAGGTGGTGAGCAAGTCTTACCCTCGCTACTGGGACGATCTACAGGCAGCCGGATTCGGCATTACGACATATCCCGAAAGCAAATAAGCAGCAAGTTTCCGTTTTTTTAAGCCCATCCTGCCTCGTCATGCCCAGATTCTGTGTATCTTTCGACAAGACAGGCTTCACTTCGGAACCTAAAGCTTGAAAACTTTGTTTTCACTTTGTGCTTCTCTCAGTTTGCACTATCTTTGCACCACGCTATTATATATATAAAGGTATGTGGATACTGATTGTTAGTCTGATAGTCCTGGCCGTGGTAGCAGCCGTAGCCGGAGTGATACGCAACCGCCGCCTGCGCCGGCAGGTGGAAAGCGGCGAGCTGGAAGCCATGCCCGAAGTCGTGGAAGTGGATTCGGAATGTTGCGGCCAGCACGAGGTGTGCGAAAAGGAAAGTCTGCTGGCAGCCGTCAGCAAGAAGATAGAATACTACGACGACGAAGAACTGGACCAATACATCGGCACGCCCGGCGACGCCTATACGCCCGAGCAGGAAGAAGAGTTCCGCGACGTGTTCTATACCATGCAGGCCGAAGACGTGGCCGGATGGGTACGCAGCCTGCAGCTCCGCGGCATCGCCTTGCCGGACAACCTGAAGGACGAAGTGTTCCTCGTGGTCGGGGAACTGAGGGCCAATCCGCATAAGAAATAAAAACACATGGAATTGCTTCAATATACATTCTTCCAACACGCCCTGCTGGGCAGCCTGCTGGCAAGCATTGCCTGCGGACTGGTGGGTACGTACATCGTGACGAGGCGGCTGGTATTCATCAGCGGCGGACTGACGCATGCCTCGTTCGGCGGCATCGGGCTGGGGTTGTACACAGGCATCCCGCCCATCCTCTCGGCTGCCGTGTTTGCCGTGCTGTCGGCCTTCGGCGTGGAGTGGCTCAGCAAGCGCAAGGACATGCGCGAGGATTCGGCCATCGCGGTCTTTTGGACACTGGGTATGGCGCTGGGCATCATGTTCACCTTCCTGTCGCCAGGCTTTGCGCCCGACCTCTCGGCCTACCTCTTCGGCAACATCCTTACGATTACCGCGAGCGACATCGCCCTGCTGGGTGTGCTGGCAGCCATCCTGGCCGTGTTCTTCGGCCTCTACCTGCGGCCCATCGTCAGCATCGCCTTCGACCGCGAGTTTGCCCGTTCGCAAGGGCTGCCCGTAGCGTTCTTCGAATATGCCCTGATGCTGTTCATCGCCCTGACCATCGTGGCCTGCCTGCGCATGGTGGGCATCGTGCTGGTTATCTCGCTGCTCACCATCCCACAGATGACGGCCAACCTCTTTTCCCACCGCTTCCACCGCATCATCTGGCTGTCCATCGGCATCGGCTACCTCAGCTGCCTGGGCGGACTGCTGCTGTCGTTCTACCTGAACGTGCCGTCGGGAGCGTCCATCATCTTTTTCTCCATCCTCATCTACGCCCTGTGCAAGATGGGGAAGAGCCTCTATATCATCCGCCTGAGGAAGCGCGACCTACAATAACTATACATTCATAAAAACAAGATACAATGGAAATCAATATCCAATCATTAGACCAGATTCACGAAGCCGCCCGCCAGTTTGTCGAGGCCATGGGCGACAACACCGTCTTCGCCTTCTACGGCAAGATGGGTGCCGGAAAGACTACGTTCATCAAAGCCGTCTGCGAGGAGCTGGGCGTGAGCGATGTCATCACGTCGCCCACCTTTGCCATCGTCAACGAATACCGTTCCGACCTGGCCGGAGAACTCATCTACCACTTCGACTTCTACCGCATCAAGAAGCTCGAGGAAGTTTATGACATGGGCTACGAAGATTATTTCTACAGCGGTGCCGTGTGCTTCATCGAGTGGCCGGAGCTGATTGAAGAGCTGCTGCCGGGCAACACGGTAAAAGTGACCATCGAAGAAGTGGAGAACGGTGCGCGTCGTCTGATGCTGGAAGAATTAGCCTGACCGTCGCCATGGCCAGCCAATATCTGATACAAGGCATCTTTGCCGTGGCGGGCATCGTCAGCCTGCTGGCGGCCCTGTTGGACTGGGACTGGTTCTTCACAGCCCGCAACACGCAGTTCATCGTGCGCAACGTGGGACGCCGCCAGGCACGCCTGTTCTACGGCATACTGGGACTGATTCTGATAGCCACAGCCGTGTTCTTCGTGCTGAACACGCCACAAGCATAAGACGGGCCTTCCGACGAAGTGCTTTGTCACCCCCTGACGAAGTGCTTCATGACCCTCTCAGGAAGTGCTTCATGACCACCTGACGAAGCACTTCCTTAAAACGTCATGCCGTGCTTCGTCAGAAAGCAACGAAGCACGGCATGAACATAAAGGAAAAAACGGGCAGTTTATTCGCCGTCGCCCAGCGAGTCGGTATATTCCATTTCGCCCTGAACGACGAAGAGCAGTTCTTCAGGGTCGTATTCACCCATCTCGTCCTTGCGAGCTTCCTTGATGATATAATCCACAATCTTCTCCAGATCGATGTCGATGTAGCCGTCCTTGTCGGGCTGTGCATCAAGGATGCCGCTCTCCACATAGTACTCGTCTATCACGTCGAGAAAGTAATACAATTCGTCGTCGGAGAACTTCTCCTTCAAGTCCTGCGGCAAATAGTTCTTGATGAACTTGATGGTCTTCTCGTCATCCAGGTCATCCTGCAAGAATTCGTCCATTGTTCCCATGTTGTTGAATGATTTAAAAAGTGACAAAGGCCACAAATGCAACCGCCCCTACACGGGATGCGCCCACATTTGCAGCCTTTCTGACTATAATTATAACAAAGCGTCAATCTTGGCAGCGTATGCCGATTTGGAAGCCGAGCCTACCTGCTTGTCCACCAGCTTGCCGTCCTTGAAGAACAACACGGTAGGGATGTTGCGGATACCGAATTCGGCAGCCACATCACCGTTCTCGTCCACATCGCACTTGCCGATGAGTACTTTGCCTTCGTATTCGGCGGCCAGTTCCTCGATGATGGGAGCTACCATCTTACAAGGTCCGCACCATGGTGCCCAAAAATCTATCACTACAGGCTTTCCCTCTGCGAGCGTTGCCTGATAATTGCTGTCAGTAATCTCCAATGCCATTGTATTAAGCTTTTAATTTATTGATTATTATTAATTTATTATCTGGTCATTATTTCCAGCCGATTGCATGGGCAAAGATAGTGAAAGTCGAAAGCAAAAAAAATAAGCTTGCTTAATTTTTTTTGCTGAGACGCATCCTATCTTATTTAAAGATAGTGAAAGGTGAGAGCATAAACAAATGAAAATGTAATTTTCAATTTGGTTATGCCAAACCGTATCCTATCTTATTCAGCGCGACTACTAATTTATTCGGAAATCCAGCTCCGGACGTTCCTTTAAATAAGAAATCACCTCGCGCCCCACG
>DXAV01000097.1 GCA_019116805.1 Candidatus Bacteroides merdavium
CCTTTGCCATAATCTATCAATCTTTTTTAGCGTTCTTAAACGGTAAACCAAATTCTTTCAGCAAGGCATAACCTTCTTCGTCTGTTTGAGCAGAAGTTACGAAGGTGATGTTCATACCGAGGATACGGGTAATGCTGTCGATATTGATTTCAGGGAAGATAATCTGTTCCTGAATACCGAGCGTATAGTTACCTCTACCATCAAATTTGCTTTCAATACCCTTGAAGTCACGGATACGAGGAAGAGCCACACGAACGAGCTTCTCCAGGAATTCGTACATTCTCTCACGACGCAATGTCACCATCACACCGATAGGCATTTTCTTACGCAACTTGAAGTTTGCGATATCCTTACGTGAAACAGTTGCCACAGCCTTCTGTCCGGTAATGGCAGTCATTTCGTTGATTGCAACTTCAATAATCTTCTTGTCGGCCACAGCCATACCCAAGCCCTGATTGATAACAATCTTCTTGAGCACAGGAATCTGCATGGAAGAAGAATATTGGAACTGTGATTTCAATGCAGGTGCGATGCGCTCTGCATATTCTTTCTTAAGGCTAGCAGTATTACTCATTACTTAATCTCCTCTCCTGATTTTTTAGAATAACGCACTAAAGTGCCATCTGCACTCACTTTTCTACCAATACGAGTTGCCTTGCCAGTCTTCGGATCAACCGGATTCAGGTTTGAAATATGGATGGAAGCTTCCTGCTTCACAATTCCACCCTGAGGATTCTTTGCACTCGGCTTCGTGCTCTTAGAAACCATGTTGATACCTTCAACGATAGCACGATTCTTCTTCACAAGAACCTTCAATACGCGACCGGTCTTGCCTTTATCTTCGCCGGAATTTACGTAAACCGTATCGCCTTTCTTAATATGTAATTTAGTCATTACTTGAATCTTTTTACAAAAAATTAAAGTACTTCAGGAGCGAGTGACACCACTTTCATATTAGCAGCACGCAGTTCACGAGCTACCGGTCCGAAAATACGGCTACCTCTAATTTCGCCTGCATTGTTCAACAGCACACAAGCGTTGTCATCAAAACGAATGTAAGAACCATCCTGACGGCGGATTTCTTTCTTCGTGCGTACAATCAAAGCCTTAGACACTGCACCTTTTTTAATATCACTTGAAGGAATGACGCTCTTGACAGAAACGACAATGACGTCTCCTACAGAAGCGTAACGACGACCTGTACCGCCCAAAACGCGGATACAGAGAGCTTCCTTAGCTCCACTGTTGTCGCAAACTGTAAGTCTGGATTCTGCTTGTATCATAATTACTTCGCTTTTTCAACAATTTCTACTAATCTCCATCTTTTCGTCTTGCTCAAAGGACGAGTTTCCATGATACGTACTGTATCGCCTACGTTGCACTCATTCTTTTCATCATGAGCATGGTATTTCTTAGTCTTGCTAACGAACTTACCATAGATAGGGTGTTTTTCCTTAAACTTGGCAGCAACAGTGATTGTCTTATCCATCTTGTTGCTCAGTACAACCCCAGTTCTTTCTTTTCTTAAATTTCTTGCTTCCATCAAGCTCATCATTTATTATTAAGTTCTCTTTCGCGCAGAATAGTCTTCATACGCGCAATTGTCCTGCGTAACTGTTTGATCTGAGCAGGATTATCCAAAGGAGAAATAGAATGGTTCAACACCATCTGGTTATAGTTAGCTACTTCTGCCTCAATTCTTTCTACCAAGTCAGCGGTAGATAATTCTCTAATTTCTGCTGTTTTCATACTTCTTTACGCATTTTGATTTTGAATATCGTAATCACGTCTTACCACGAACTTCGTAGTGATGGGAAGCTTCTGTGCAGCCAGGCGCAAAGCCTCTTTCGCGATTTCATAAGATACTCCTTCAGCCTCGATAATTATTCTGCCCGGAGTAACGGGAGCCACAAATCCCTCGGGGCTACCTTTACCCTTACCCATACGTACATCAGCAGGCTTTCTCGTGATAGGTTTGTCCGGGAAGATACGAATCCAAATCTGTCCTTGACGTTGCATATATCTTGTTACAGCGATACGCGCAGCTTCAATTTGGCGTCCTGTAATCCACTTCGTTTCCAAAGCTTTAATTCCAAAAGAGCCGAAAGCCAACTGGTTTCCTCTCTGAGCATTACCTTTCTGGCGGCCCTTCTGCTGTCTTCTGAATTTTGTCTTTTTCGGTTGTAACATAGTTCCTAAAAAATCAAATTCGTTTAGCGATTATTTTTCTTTCTTTTGAAGTTCTTTCCGCCATTGTTTCCGCTATTGCTTCCACGGCCACTTTCCTTGCTTTGCGTAAAGTTCGGAGCCAATTCTCTCTTTCCGTAAACTTCGCCTCTGCAGATCCAAACTTTAATACCGAGAAGACCAACTTTTGTCAACGCTTCGGTGTGACAGTAGTCGATGTCTGCTCTGAAAGTGTGCAACGGAGTTCTTCCTTCCTTATACATTTCAGAACGAGCCATTTCAGCGCCATTCAAACGTCCTGAAATCAAAATTTTGATACCCTCAGCGCCCATACGCATGGTATTTGCGATAGCCATCTTGATGGCACGGCGATAAGCGATTTTTCCTTCTACCTGGCGAGCGATGTTGTTAGCCACGATAACAGCATCAAGTTCAGGTCTCTTCACTTCGAAGATGTTAATCTGGATATCCTTGTCAGTAACCTTCTTCAGCTCTTCCTTCAACTTATCAACTTCCTGGCCACCTTTTCCGATAATGATACCCGGACGTGCAGTACAAACGGTAATAGTCACAAGTTTCAGCGTACGTTCAATAACAATTCTTGATACACTGGCTTTTGCAAGACGAGCGTTCAAATATTTGCGGATCTTGCTATCTTCCAGCAGAGAATCACCGTAATTCTTTCCACCATACCAGTTGGAATCCCATCCTCTGATAATTCCCAAACGGTTGCTTATTGGATTAACTTTTTGTCCCATTTACCTTAATTTTGATCTTCGTTATTACTTTTAGAACCAACGAACAATGTTACATGGTTTGAACGTTTGCGGATTCTGTAACCTCTACCCTGCGGAGCCGGACGCATTCTTTTCAGCGTAGCACCACCATCAACAAAAATCTTGGTTACGAACAGTTCACCGTTTTCAGCCTTACGTTCGTTTTTCTGCTCCCAGTTAGCAATTGCAGAGCGCAACAATTTTTCCACTCTTGCGGCAGCCTCTTTCGAAGAGAACTTCAAGACGCCGAGCGCTCTGTTCACTTCCATCCCACGAATCATGTCAGCCACGAGACGCATCTTACGGGGGGAAGTAGGAACATTTTGCAATTTTGCAAAATACATGGTTTTAAGGGCTTCTTTTCTTTTTTCAGCCGATATTTTCTTTCTTGCTCCCATTATACTATTACTTTTTTATTTCAGTAGTAAAAACCCTGTCTTATTTCTTCTTGTTACCGGCATGGCCTCTGAACGTACGTGTCGGAGCAAACTCGCCCAACTTGTGTCCTACCATGTTTTCTGTAACATATACAGGAATGAATTTATTTCCATTGTGAACTGCAACGGTATGGCCTACAAAATCAGGCGAGATCATTGAAGCTCTGGCCCAAGTCTTAACCACAACCTTCTTGCCGCTTTCGTTCATGGCAAGAATCTTCTTTTCCAGCTTTACGTTAATATACGGACCTTTTTTTAATGAACGACTCATAATATTCTCGATTAATCAGATTACTTCTTTCTTCTCTCAATAATATACTTAGACGATTGTTTCTTCGGAGCTCTTGTCTTAAGACCCTTAGCATACAATCCCTTGCGAGATCTCGGATGGCCACCGGAAGCACGTCCTTCACCACCACCCATCGGGTGATCAACCGGGTTCATTACAACACCACGGTTACGCGGACGACGACCTAACCAACGAGAGCGACCGGCCTTACCGGAGCTTTCCAAACCATGATCCGAGTTACCTACGCTACCGATAGTAGCCTTACAAGTACTAAGAATTTGGCGAACTTCACCTGAGGGCAATTTAATAACACAATATTTGCCTTCTCTTGAAGTCAACTGAGCGAAATTACCAGCCGAACGAACCAGAGCAGCACCCTGACCCGGACGCAATTCAATATTATGAATTACAGTACCGACCGGAATATTCTGAAGAGGAAGTGCATTTCCAATCTCTGGAGCTGCATTTTCACCTGACATCAAAGTCGCACCAACTTGCAATCCATTGGGAGCAATAATATATCTTTTTTCGCCGTCAGCGTAAAACAACAAAGCGATACGAGCCGAACGGTTCGGATCGTATTCAATTGTCTTAACCACTGCAGGCACACCGTCTTTATTTCTCTTGAAGTCAACGATACGGATTACCTTCTTGTGACCGCCACCGATGTAGCGCATGGTCATCTTACCTTCGTTGTTGCGACCACCTGAGGATTTCTTACCAAATACAAGAGACTTTTCTGGTACCCGTGCAGTAATTTCTTCGAAAGTACCAATAATTTTATGTCTTTGCCCCGGTGTTGTGGGCTTAAATTTACGTACTGCCATTTGTATTAAATATTGCTATAAAAATCAATAGTATCTCCTTCTTTCAACGTAACGATAGCCTTTTTGTAAGCATTTGTACGTCCGTTGATGAGACCAGCCTTGGTATAGCGGCTTTTGTTTTTGCCAGCATATTTCATGGTGTTCACATCAACCACTGTAACGTTGTAAAGAGCTTCAACTTCTTTCTTAATTTCCAATTTGTTAGCTTCAGGACGCACGACAAAACCAAAACGATTGTTCATTTTGTCAGTTATTGCAGTCATCTTCTCTGTCACCAACGGTTTAATAATAAATCCCATTATTTAAGCCTCCTTACTTTAAATTAAGATATTGTCGATAGCAGAAAGGGCACTTTCAGTAAGCACAAGAACCCCAGCGTTCAATACTCTGTAAGTATTTAACCCTGAGATTATCTGCACGTTAGCGTCTTTCACGTTACGAGCTGACAAATATACGTTTTTATTCGCTTCCGGTAATACTACAAGCGGCTTCTTATCAGAAACTTTAAGATTTTTTGTCATTTCTACAAAGTTCTTGGTCTTAGGAGCCTCGAATGTAAAGTCTTCTACAACGATAATCGCATCGTTCTGAGCCTTGTATGCCAAAGCAGACTTACGAGCCAAAGCCTTTACTTTCTTGTTCAGCTTGAAGTAGTAGTCACGGGGTTTCGGACCGAAAACGCGTCCACCACCTACCAATACAGGCGAGTTCATGTCACCACGACGTGCACCGCCACCACCTTTCTGACGGCCGATCTTACGAGTAGAGCCGCTGATTTCACTTCTTTCCTTAGACTTATGAGTACCCTGACGCTGGTTAGCCATGAACTGCTTTACATCCAGGTAGATGGCATGGTCATTGGGCTCAATGCCGAAGATAGATTCGTTCAACGCAACCTTTCTTCCGGTGTCTTCACCTTTAATGTTAAATACGCTAACTTCCATTATTTTTCAATTATTACGATTGAACCTTTGCAACCGGGGATAGAACCCTTCACCAAAAGGAGGTTGTGCTCCGCGATTACTTTTAATACTTGCAGGTTTTGAACAGTTACTCTGTTACCACCCATCTGTCCGCCCATGCGCATTCCCTTGAATACTTTTGCAGGGTAAGAACAAGCACCAATAGAACCCGGTTTGCGGGCACGATTGTGCTGACCGTGAGTAGTCTGGCCTACACCACCAAAACCATGTCTCTTAACAACGCCCTGGAAACCCTTACCTTTGGAGGTTCCGGCAATGTCAACGAAGTCAGCGCCATTGAACAGTTCTACGGTAACGGTGTCACCGAGATTCAGTTCGGTCTCAAATTCTTTGAACTCAGCCAAGTGTTTCTTGGGTGTTACTCCGGCTTTCTTGAAGTGACCCATCAACGGCTTCGTCGTATGCTTTTCCTTCTTGTCCTGGAAACCCAGCTGAACGGCAGCATAGCCATCTTTTTCTACGGTCTTCACTTGAGTAACAACACAAGGACCTGCTTCGATAACAGTGCATGGTACGTTTTTACCCTCGGCACTGAAAACGGATGTCATTCCGATTTTTTTTCCTAATAATCCTGGCATTTCACTAAATTTTTAAATACACTTACACTTTGATTTCTACTTCCACACCACTCGGCAACTCCAGCTTCATCAGAGCATCAACGGTCTTAGCTGTAGAGCTGTAGATGTCGATCAGTCTCTTGTAAGAAGAGAGTTCGAATTGTTCACGCGACTTCTTGTTTACGAAAGTCGAACGGTTCACAGTAAAGATACGCTTGTGCGTAGGAAGAGGAATAGGACCGCTAACGATAGCGCCCGTCGTCTTCACTGTTCTTACAATCTTCTCAGCTGACTTGTCAACCAAGTTGTGGTCGTAAGATTTCAATTTGATTCTAATTTTTTGACTCATTAGTGTTTTTGATTAAACAAGTTATTAAATGGAGAAGCGCCGCAGGTTAAGAGTCATACGCTAACCTGCGGGCTTCTGGATTTTTTAGAGTAATTCTGAGTGACCTTTCACTTCCTCGAGTACAGCCTTCGCGATAGAAGTCGATACCTGAGCATGGTGATCGTAACTCATGGATGAAGTGGCACGGCCGGAAGTGATGGTACGCAGAGCTGTTACGTAACCGAACATTTCTGCCAGCGGAACCATTGCCTTCACGATGCGGGCACCTGAACGGCTGGATTCCATACCTTCTACCTGACCACGACGCTTGTTCAAGTCACCGATAACGTCACCCATGTTTTCTTCCGGAGTTACAACTTCCAGTTTCATGATGGGCTCCATCAGAACAGGACCTGCCTTAGAGCAAGCGTTCTTGTAAGCCTGGATGGCACAGATTTCGAATGACAGCTGGTCGGAGTCAACCGGGTGGAACGAACCGTCAAGCAGCGTCACCTTCATGCTGTCCATCGGGAAGCCAGCCAATACACCATTCTTCATGGCAGTCTGGAAGCCCTTCTGCACAGACGGGATGAATTCCTTAGGAATGTTACCACCGGTAACTTCGTTAATGAACTGCAATCCGCCTTCCTTGAAATCTTCATCCACCGGACCAACGTTTACAATGATATCAGCGAACTTACCACGACCACCAGACTGCTTCTTGTAAACCTCGCGGAGGTTAACAGTCTTCGTGATGGCTTCCTTGTAGTTAACCTGAGGCTTACCCTGGTTACATTCAACCTTGAATTCACGTTTCAGACGGTCGATAATGATATCCAAGTGAAGCTCACCCATACCGGAGATAACTGTCTGACCAGTCTGCTCGTCGGTACGAACGGTGAAGGTCGGGTCTTCTTCAGCCAACTTGGCCAGACCGTTGGACAACTTGTCCATATCCTTCTGAGTCTTGGGCTCAACAGCGATACCGATAACGGGATCGGGGAAGTCCATAGACTCGAGTACAATCGGAGCATCTTCGTCGCAGAGCGTATCACCCGTGCGGATATCCTTGAAACCTACACCTGCACCGATATCACCGGCAGAAACAACCTCAACGGGGTTCTGCTTGTTGGAGTGCATCTGGAACAGACGAGAAACACGTTCCTTCTTGCCGGAACGGCTGTTGAAGATATAAGAACCGGCTTCAACCTTACCGGAATATACACGGAAGAAAGTCAGACGACCAACATAGGGGTCTGTAGCGATCTTGAATGCCAAAGCGGCAGTCTTTTCGTCTTCGCTCGGCTTGCGGTCTTCTTCTTCACCTGTGCTGGGGTTAGTACCCACGATATTCGGAGTATCCAGCGGAGAAGGCAGGAAGGCGCAAACGTAGTCGAGCAGTGTCTGTACGCCCTTGTTCTTAAAAGACGAACCGCACAACATCGGCACAATGTCCATCTTCAGGGTAGCGGCACGCAGACCACGGAGGATTTCGTCCTCAGTGATGGTTGAAGGATCATCGAAGAACTTCTCCATCAAAGCGTCGTCATATTCAGCTACTGTTTCCAGCATCTTACCACGCCATTCTTCAGCTTCGTCCTTCAGGTTGGCGGGGATTTCCTCTACATCATAGTCGGCACCCATTGTTTCGTCGTGCCACAGGATGGCTTTCATCTTAATCAGGTCAACCACACCCTTGAAGTTTTCTTCAGCACCGATAGGGATTACAACCGGACACGGATTTGCGCCCAGCACATCCTTCATCTGACGAACTACTTCAAAGAAGTCGGCACCCGAACGGTCCATCTTGTTCACGTAACCGATACGGGGAACGTTGTATTTGTCAGCCTGACGCCAAACAGTCTCAGACTGGGGCTCCACACCACCTACTGCACAGTAAGCGGCAACGGCACCGTCCAACACACGCAGCGAACGTTCTACCTCAGCGGTAAAGTCCACGTGTCCCGGAGTGTCAATCAGGTTAATCTTATAAGTATTACCGGCATATTTCCAACGGGTAGTCGTAGCAGCAGAAGTAATCGTGATACCACGTTCCTGCTCCTGCTCCATCCAGTCCATCGTGGCAGCACCATCGTGAACCTCACCGATCTTGTGAGTCAAACCCGTATAGAACAGTATACGCTCAGAAGTTGTAGTCTTACCGGCATCGATATGAGCCATGATACCGATATTACGTGTCAAATGTAAATCTTGCTTTGCCATTTTCTAAATTCCTTTTACTTTAAGTTTTTAATCTTTCAGGTTACGCTTGCAGTATCAGAAACGGAAATGAGCAAACGCACGGTTAGCCTCGGCCATTCTGTGCATATCTTCCTTACGCTTGAATGCACCGCCTTGTTCGTTGAAAGCATCCATGATTTCAGCTGCCAGCTTGTCAGCCATAGACTTACCACCACGCTTGCGGGCAAAAATAATCAGATTCTTCATTGAGATGGACTCTTTACGGTCAGGACGGATTTCGGTCGGAACCTGGAAAGTAGCACCACCTACACGGCGGGACTTCACTTCCACTTGAGGAGTCACATTATCCAAAGCCTTCTTCCAAATTTCCAGTGCAGATTTCTCTTCGTTCTGCATCTTGTTCTTAACTACGTCCAGAGCGGCATAGAAAATCTCATAAGAGGTGTTTTTCTTTCCGTCGTACATCAAGTGATTCACAAACTTGGACACTTTCACATCATTGAACACGGGATCCGGCAGGATAACGCGTTTTTTTGGTTTTGCTTTTCTCATTTTTCTTTAAATGAATAATGTTTTCGTTCTTGGTTGTTTACTTCTGTTTTCTTCAACCCGCCCTCTGGCAGATTTACTCAACCCATAGCATCTATCCAAGCAAACTAAAACGTAAATTTTTAACTTTACTTACTTCTAATAAGCTTTATTTTTTCTTGTTGGCGGGAGCTGCCTGACCCGGTTTCGGACGCTTGGCGCCATACTTGGAACGTCTTTGAGTACGACCGGCAACACCGGCAGTATCAAGCGTACCGCGAACGATGTGATAACGTACACCAGGGAGGTCTTTCACACGACCGCCACGCACCAATACGATTGAGTGCTCCTGCAAGTTGTGACCTTCGCCCGGAATGTAGGAGTTCACTTCCTTACCGTTAGTCAAACGCACACGAGCTACTTTACGCATAGCTGAATTCGGTTTCTTCGGAGTGGTTGTATACACTCTCACGCAAACGCCACGTCTTTGAGGACATGAATCCAAGGCGGGAGACTTGCTCTTGTCCACCAGCACCTGACGTCCTTTTCTTACTAATTGCTGAATTGTAGGCATTTTAATTGTTTTTAGTTATTATATTGTTGTATTAATTTTCAAGCATACACTTTTTCGGGCTGCAAAGATACGAATAATATTTGAATAACCAATGCCCAGCAATATTTTTTTTGATTTTCAGCTCAGTAGCTCGTCTGCGAACTGTTACAAAAGGGTGACTTCACGCCTCCCCCTTCACGTTTGTCAGGGGCGGAAAAGGTATCTCGTCTTTCATCCGGACGGGACCGAAAGCACGTTCATATTTCTCGATATTCTCTTCCAACGCGCGGAGCAGACGCTTGGCATGTTCGGGCACGAGGACGATACGCGACTGTACGCTGGCCTTCGGCATGCCCGGCAGCATCTTGACGAAGTCGAGGATGAATTCGGAACTGGAATGCGTGATGATGGCCAGGTTGGCATACGTGCCCTGGGCCACGTCTTCCTTCAATTCGATCTGTATTTGTCCGTTGTTGTTAAGTTCCTGATTGTCCATAATTTCTATTGTATTTTTAGATTTATGCCACAAAATTAGCGGTTTGTGCCAGATTTTCCAAATCCTGCACAAACCGCCTCCATATCCTCAGCGAATGATCACCTCGTCCACGTAAATGCGCGAAGGCTGCCCCGGGCGCACGTGGTCGGGCGGACAGTTCCCCGGCACGTCAAGGGTGAAGCGCACGTAGCGGGCCTTCACGTCCGCCTCCAGCGTCAGGTCTTCCACAAAAGTGCCTTCCCTGAAAATCTCGCTGTCGGCGAAAGACAAGCTGCCCGCAGGAACAAACGTCCGGTTGTCGTCCGACACCTCCACCGTCAGCGTCCGCGGCTTGTGGCAGCCCATGCCATAGTTGGTGATGCAGCCCACCGTACATTCCCTGATCTCCCGCCGCTCCAGCAGGTCCACCGTGAACGCCAGCGGGCGCGACGTGTCGCCCGTGTACCACTCGAAGTCGGTCTGCTTCAGGCTGCCGCGCAGGCCGTTCACCAGGATGCCCGCCTGCGGCGGAAGTCCCAGCAGCGGTTTGGCGGTGGCCAGGTTCCAGCCGGGCCGCAGCTCCAGCGTCTGCCCCATCTTCCGTCCGTCGCGGAAGGTGGCGCACTTCAGCACGGCGTCGGCATCCACCGTCAGCGGCCCTTCATAGCGTTCCGAAGCCGCTCCGGGCTCCATGCCGTCGGTCGTATAGCGTATTTCCACATCAGGACGCTCGCACACAAGCTCCACCTTCAGTTTACCGCCGGCCGGCATCACCGTATGCTGGATATTATACATGGAACGCGCATACCGGATACCTTTGGCCTCAAGATGCGCCAGATAGCCGTCCAGCGCCTCGACAAACGCCGGCCAGTCCTTGCTGCCCTTGGGCGACCAGGCCACCTCGGCCACGGCTGCCAGACGGGGGAACACCTGGTAGGTCACGTCGGAAGGATGGTTGCAGAACTCCGTCCACATGGAGCCCTGCACGCCCATCAGCAGCGGTTCGTACTCCGGCTTCCAGTCCTTCTGCACCGGCTCGTAGGTATAGATATCCTTCAGCGTGTTGTTGCCAAAATAGGTAAGCGGTTCAAACCATTGCGGACCCTGATAACGGATGAGGTAGAGCAGACGAGCAGGCGTCATGACGAAACGGTGTCCCTGCGCGGCCGCTTTCAGGGCCGCATTGCCGAAGCCTTGCCAGCCGAAGACAATCGCCCCTTCGGGCAAGGTTCCGTTCGTCAGTTCGTCCCATCCCATCACTTCTTTCCCCTTGCTCTGCACGTAGCGGCTCATGCGGCGCATAAAGTAACTTTGCAATTCCTCTTCGTCCGGCAGATTCTCATCCTTCATACGCTGCTGGCACAGGGGACATTTCTTCCAGTAGGTTTTCCAGGCTTCATCGCCACCCAAGTGAATGTATTTCGAGGGGAAAAGGGCAGCCACTTCGTCTATCACGCCTTCCAGGAAATGGAAAGTCTGCTCGTTGCCCGCACAGTAGATGATGTCGGCATGGTCGCCGCCCAGTCCGGGCAGGACGCCGATGTGCTTGTCCACCACCGGGCAGGCCAGTTCGGGATAAGCGGCCAGCGCGGCGTTCGAGTGGGCGGGCATGTCTATTTCGGGAATGATTTCCACCTGGCGCGCCTGGGCGTAGGCAATGATTTCGCGCATGTCGTCCTGCGTATAGTATCCGCCCACCGAAGCCGGTTCGCCGGGCAGGGGGTTCCTACGGGCGGGGAAGGGCACGTCATTGCGGTTCACCCTGCGGCTGCCCACCTCCGTCAAACGAGGATAGCGCTTGATCTCCAATCGCCAGCCATTATCATCCGTCAGATGGAGGTGGAGTTTGTTCAGTTTGAGCATCGCCATGCAGTCAATAATCTGGAGCACATTTTCCTTAGGAATAAAATAACGCGACACATCCAGCATCAACCCACGATATGCAAAGCGGGGGCTATCAACCACGTGCATGGCAGGTATCATCCATTCGACCCCTTCGACCGGTGAAAAAGACTCTATTGCCGCAGGCAAAGCCAATCGGAGCGTCTGCAAGGCATAGAATCCACCGGCATATCCACCCGCCTCAATGAGCACTCCATTACTATCCACGTGCAGTCGATAAGCCTCAGCAGACAAATCATCTACCCGTTCCAGACGGATATTTCCATGACCGCCCACACATACTTTCAGCGAAAAGCCCGCCGGACGGACAAAAAGCGAACCAAAATACTCAGCCAAAGGTTTCAGTCCTTCATCACCCACCGACACCACAGTTGACGAAGTAATGTGAAACGTTCCCGCTACAGCAACAGCTTCCACCGGACGGGGAACAATACGTACCGATATCGGATCCTGAGCCTGCAATCCTCTTGCAAACAAACAAGTCCATACAACTAGCACCAGCGTCCGACTATTAAAAATCATTTTTCCCATAACATATATTTTACATTATTTTTCAACACTCACTTCCACTGATAATGTCTCACCCAGTCTACCTGCATTTCAACCGGAAGATCTCCTGCGTCCACCGGACCAACCCATTGCCCCCCCAATTGCATATCTATCAATAGAAATTGAGGTACATCGAAGGGGAACTGTCCTTCCTCATCCGTTCTTATCTTAGGATAACAGAAAGTACGTACCCCATTGACATAAAATACCAAACTATCCGACCAAATATCTACTCCATAAACATTATAGCCATCAGGATCAATGGGAGCAATTCCACCATGAGCTGGATAATCTTTTATACCTAAATCATATGTATAATGACTATGAACAGTCTGATAAACAATAGAATCATAATTCAGCCGTTCCATCAAATCAATTTCACCGTCATGCGGCCAACCTGCCCGTTGTTCAAAGGGGAGCATCCAAATAGCCGGCCACGCTCCCTGCGCAGCCTGCAACTTAGCACGAACCTCAATCCTCCCTCCGCGAAAGGCATGTTTTCCTTTACTCCAAATACCTCCAGTAAGAAAAGCCGCCGTATCTTTCGTCCGATCATCGTTTACAATCCCTTTTAAATAGAGAACACCATCTTTCAATTCCAAACAACGTTCATCCAACGATTGCGTATTGGCCCAATCTGCTCGCCCTCGAGGTATCCGACTCCAGACAGTAGAGTCAAGCACCTCCCCATCAAACGTTTCTTCCCAAACCAACACCCAACGAGGATCACGAGCACAGGATGCAAAAAAAGACACAGCCAACAAACCTGCAACAAATTTAATAATTTTCTTCATGCTCTAAAAATATCTATCTACAGCTCGTTCAAAAAGGGCTACCACAACAAAAAACACATGTATTCAAACTAGAAAAAGAGGGCGGCCCAACACCGCCCTCTTCTATGTTATCAATACCTATTTATAGTTCAGGTCCTATAAGAACCCAAAGCTTGCTATATTCAAATTACTCAATAGCCGTTCCATCAATCTCTGTAGGCCAGTAAGGATTCTGGTAGATTACCGAATTGTCAACAGAATTATCGGGAGAAGCCAATTTAATTTCGTTAACAGCTATCGGACTAAGATAATTAGCTTTAGCCCATGTAAAGCCGTCATAAACAGCATTGTTGGCTTTCACCTTAGCAAATGGACGGACATATTTCGAAACAAGTCTTGATGACATATTAGCCGTCGGGCTGTTCGGGTCATCATTGATTTCGTCCGTACCTTCAGGCAGTTCATAGGTCTTATAAGCCTCATCCCAGAAGTTGTAGCCCTCAGGAATAAACTTAGTGGTCAGCAAGGCATCCCATGCTCTCCACCTGATCAGGTCATCCCAACGCATCCCTTCGCCGATAAACTCGCAACGACGTTCGCGACGGATGTTGTACAGGGTAGCGTCCACTTCATAACCTCCCGGATGAGCTGCCAGGTCGGTTTCCTGAGCCAAATCCGTATTATTGATAGAGTTAGTATAATCCGGATTGATACCGGCACGTGTTCTGACAGCTTTCCAATATTGAGCAGCCTTTCCGTCTACCTTACCGTTCTTAACATAATAGGCTTCCAAATAATTCAGATAAGCTTCCACCGCACGGAAGATGATACATCCCGTTGTAGACGAGCTTTGACCTGAAACAATCTGATTTTTATCATAGGTCAGACATTTGCGGATGCGGTATCCGGTCTGGTCTATTGTCTGTGCTTCAGTACTAATAACGTTCGGCTGCGCAAAGGCTTTGAAGGTGCCGTCTTCCGTGTTTTTGGAAGGCAACATATCGTCCTCACCGAACAAGAAAAGTTGCAAACGTAAATCTCTGTTAGCTTTCACATCCATAATACGTTTGTCTCCCTTATAATCATTAGACTTATAGTAAGGCAAACCGTCTTCCATTACAAAACAATCTACAAAGCTTTTCAACATACCGTTGTTTCCACCACTATAGATATAAGCCGGTGTACCGTGCGAAATAGCCACATCACCCGAAATCAGATAGTCCTTCCAGAACAACACTTCCGGATAAACGCTCATGTCTTCTGCTGCGAACATCTCGAAATAAGGATTCCAGTTTGTTATGGCAGTCGGTCCGGTCGGATTGGTCAAACCGGTATTTTCAGTCAGTTGAATCTTATCGGCCACTTGCTCTGCCGCAGCCATCGCCTGATCAAGGAACCAGTTGATTTCCTGATCGATGTCGGTCGAATAGTTAGGATAAACCTTCTTACCCGGCCAGTTGGCATCGCCCGGTACACGGCCCGTACCCCGATGATACTTTTCAAAAGTAGCCTCATACAAAGCCACGCGTGACTTCACCAACAAAGCACAATCTCTTGTAAGACGGGTTTTGTTTCCTGAAATATCCTCTTGCATGTACATGGCTGCAGAGTCCAGCTGGCTGATGATATAACGGGCCACTTCATTGCGCGGACGACGAGCTGAATGGGCTACCAATTCATCCTTTACGTCAGGCAGAACCTTGGTCACAATAGGGAAGTCTCCGAAAGTTCTGAGCTTGTTGTAATATACCCATGCACGGATGAAATACATTTCACCAATATAATGACGAATATCGTCAGGAGCACCAGTAATCAACCCGGCTTCATTCTTAGGAATCACTGTTTCGAAGAAGTAGTTACAGTAACGGATCTGCGAAAAATCCCATCCGCCCGTATTGGGCACACGCCACTGCCCTTTCTCAAAATAAGCCGAACTATATCCGCCAGCCACCATATTATCGGTGTTCTTATCATTATTTACAGTACCGGCACCGAACCCACTATGCGTAGAAAACAAACCGTTATACTGAGAAATACAGTATGCTCCAACCTGGTCAGCAGTACTGAAGTACTCTCCTGGAGTCACCTGATCCAGCGGTTTCATATCCAGAAAGTCATTGCACGAAGAAGTCGCAAGCAGTCCTCCGACAAGCACCATTGTGTTCAAAAATATATTTTTCAGTTTCATAAGTAAGCAAATTAGAAGTTAACATTCAAACCTACAGATATCGTACGCTGCAACGGATAAAGTTTACCGTTGTTTGCATCATAGGTACTTTCCAAAGCTTCCGGGTCAAAGATCTTGGACATGTGCGAGAATGTGAACAAGTTATCACCGGAAATGTATACACGTACTGAAGACATGCCAGCCTTATCAGTCCAAGCCTTCGGCAACGTATAGCCTACTTGCAAGTTCTTGATACGGCAATAGGCAGCATTCTGCAGATAACGGCTCTGTGCACGCATATTTTTACTATCATTCCTTATTACACGCGGATAGTAAGCATCGGTGTTGGCACCCAAGGGGTCACCTTCCGGACGCCAGAAATCCCAATGTTCCTTGAAACCAGTAGCTTGCCACATACCTACACCGTTAGCGCCCCAGAAGTAGGGACCATTCATCAAATAGTCGCGCTTAGCCACGCCCTGGAAGAAAACACGGAAGTCAATGCCTTTCCAAGCAGCATCCAACGTAACACCATATTTGAATCGCGGCGTACTGTTACCGATCACCTTGCGGTCACCAGAATTATCAGCTGTATTGTCAGCATTCGAAATGACACCATTGCCGTCGAGATCGGCATACATGATATCACCGGCTCCCCACTTGCTACCCAACGAAGACTGGTCTACCTTAGCCAGATGAGCGTCCATTTCTTCTTGCGTCTGAGCAATACCTACTGTTTCATATCCCCAGATTTCACCCAACTTCTTGCCCGGATAATAAGCTTCCGAGAGCTTTAGATTCTCATTCGGATAGTCCGTAATCTTCTGCTGGTCGTCGGCCAATGTAAATTTCGCGCCATAGGAGAAGTCACCAATCTGATCTCTCCAGCCCAATTCAAACTCGAAACCATAGGACTTCATGTCGGCATTGTTGATTTTCGGAGGAGTAGCACCCAGAATCGATGGAAGTTCAGGAGCCGGACCAATCATGTCATACGTCCAACGTACGAAGTAGTCGAACGAACCGGTCAATCGGTTGTTGAAGAAAGCCCAGTCCAAACCGATGTCCCACGTTTCAATGGTTTCCCACGTTTTCAATGTAGATACGATGCCCGGCAATGAAGCATAGTTAGGACGTACACCGTTAACCAACCAATTGTAGTTCGATCCCTGAGGCATTGTCTGGTAGAACGGATACCAGGCATCATTGGTATTCGTATTACCCAACTGGCCCCAAGATCCACGCACTTTCAGCATGTTCATATTGGCCTTTTCAGCAATACCAGCAAAGAATTCTTCATTCACCACGTTCCAACCCAAAGAGAAGGAAGGGAAGAAACCCCAGCGCTTATCGCCAATAAAACGGGAAGAACCATCGTAACGTCCGTTCACCTCCACCATATAGCGGTCTTTGTAACTATAGTTGATACGCCCGAAGAAACCGGCTACACCATTGTGGGCATAGCCACCCGAAGTCGTCGGAGATTCTGTAGCTGTATTCAGTGTTGGAACAGAATTAGAAATCAAAGTATTCTTCTGCCCTGTTAGATTTGCAGTCTTATACAATTCAGAATTGAAACCAACCATTACTTTAAAATAATGGCCACTATCGAATTCTTTGAAATAGTCCGTATAAATATTAGTACTGTAATAATTTTCTTTATACGAATATTCATTGACTCTGGAAGCACCTGCTGCATAGGAACCACCTCCATCCCAAGAAACAGCATACGGATTGCCATCTACATCGTGAGCATAAACTGGCAATACTTCCCAATGTTGACGCGTGTTAGTAGTTCTCAAAGCACCCTCCAAATGAATAGTCCAATTTTTAATGGGTTCAAAAATCAACTGCAACTGTTGCGTATTCAAGTCTTTTTCGTTACGCTGTTTACCACCATCTTCCAACTGGATGATTTCCATACCATCCATCGGATAACCGTTCGGATCGTATGCAGGACAAGTCGGCCAGCGCCGTGCAATATTATGGAAGAACAAACCGGTCAAATAAGACGGGCGTTCGAAATTCTCGCGCGTCCACTTCGTAGAATAGCTCACCTTGAACCAATCGGTCACGTTAGCCGTTATGTTGCTATTCACAGTATAACGCTGCAAGTTGTCATCGCCATGACGCAACAAACCGTTCTGATCCATAAAGCTACCGCTCAATGTATACTGTATCTTGTCCGTACCGCCAGCTATGCTCACATTATGTTCCTGCGATGGAACCCAATCATCATAGAACTCTTTGAACCAGTCAGTATTGGCATTGGAACCCGTATAATTATTCCAGCGTCTGGTAGTCTCATTAATGGTACATACCGTTGTCAGTTTTCCGTCCTGATAATCTTTAATGCGCTGCAAAGCTTCTGCGCTGAACGGAGCAGCATCACCTCTATTTTCAGCTGCACGATTAAAATATTGTGCGAAGGTATAGGAGTCCATCATTTCAGGAACCGTAACAGCATCACTAAAACGAACATTCACGCCATAATTCACACGTGCCTTACCTGGTTTTCCTTTCTTAGTTTGCACCAAAATTACACCGAATGCAGCACGTGCACCGTAAATAGAAGCAGACGCAGCATCCTTCAGAACAGAAACCGATTCAATATCATTAGGGTTCAGCGAATTAAGACTACCCTCGATACCATCAATCAGAACCAACGGAGAAGAGCCCGAGCCATCACCAATCGTACCGACGCCACGGATATTAAAGCTCATGGAACCATCGAGCGCACCACCTTCGCTTCCTACCGTAAAGTTCAAGCCTGGCACCGTACCTTGCAATGCCTGAGCCACATTAGTTACCGGACGTGCAGCAAGCACCTTTGAGTCCACCATACCTACGGCACCCGTCACATTCACTTTCTTTTGAGTACCATAACCGACCACAACAACCTCATCCAACGCCTGTGCATCGTCTTTCAGCGTCACTTGGAGAGGCGTTCCCTGCCAAGGCACCTCAACGGTCTGATAACCAATAAAAGAAATTTGGATTACAGCTCCTCTCTCTACATTAGAAAGTTGAAAGTCACCATCGATTCCCGTTACCGTACCATTCGTTGTACCTTTCACTAAAACGGTAGCACCAATAACGGTTTCACCTGCGGCGTCTTTCACCACACCTTTACATACAGAGCCCTGCTGAACTACATTAGATTCCGATACCGTATGATTAGGTATCGCATAAGCCATTCCTGTGCTCATAAGCCCCAAGAACAGCCAAAGGCTAACTGATCTAAACTTTCGATTCATGATTTTTTATAGATTAAATTAATATAGCGTCCCCCAAAGGCAGGGGCGTTTGGTTAACAAATTTTCATGTATTACTTTGCAAAGATAAAAAATATAATTTAATCAAAACATAATTTACGAAAAAAAATATATAAAATGCACTCTTTCGAATATTAAAGAGAAAACTGTCACAGAACAGGCTCTCACTTTTTTCAAAACAAAGTACCCTTTCCTGCAAGAAGACAGCAAAATTTCTCACAAAAGTATCCTCTACACCTATAGACATAAAAAAGGGTTCTTTCGAACCCTAATTTTATACTAGCATTAATCTATAGCGAAAGCATTACATAGATCCGCTATTAAAACCATAAACCTGCACAGTATTTCCATTAAAACAGCGCTCCTGCATCCAGACAAGGGCAAGCCTTGGGCGAAGTCCCGGGCAGATCGCGATGACCACAGACTACAGCCTGGGGAAAGAGACGCCGCAAGCGAACAAAGAGATCTGCCAGGCGTTCGGTCTGCGCCGGCGTACGGGTGTCGGCCGGACGTCCCTGAGCGTCGAGTCCGCCCTCATAGCAGACGCCGATGGAACAGCGGTTGTAGGGGCGGCAGTGGGCGCCCACCTCCAGCAGGCCGCGGTGCTGGGTCAGGGTGCCGTCGCGTCGGACGTAGAAGTGATAGCCCACGGTGCGGAAGCCGCGGGCACGATGGTCGCGCAGCAGCTGTTCGGCAGTGTAGTCCTGCGTACAGCGGGTGGCGGAGCAGTGGAGGACGAGGAAGCGGACGCTCGCCGGTCCGTTCATCAGCTCGCCGTCCTCCACGCGGGCAAGGAGGGCCTGTTCGCCGGGCACCTCCTCGCCGCCGATGGTCAGGGGATAGCGGTCGTCCGTCATGCCAGGAAGGGGATAAAGGGTGAACAACTGGTGACGCCGAGCGCTGTCAGGGCGGCAATGGCCGCCTGGATAATGGCCTTCACGATGGAAGTCCAAGTGATTTTCTGGGTAGTGGACATAGAAATGAAGAATGAAGAATAATGAATAATGAAAAAATGAAGGATGGAGTGTGGTGAGGAGCGACGGTACACCTTGCACTCCCCACCCGTAACTCATAGCTCGTAACTTGTAGCCCGTAGCTCGTCACTCGTAGCTCGTAGCCCGTCACTCGTAGCCCGTAGCCCGTCACTCGTAGCTTGTAGCTCGTAGCTCGTCACTCGTAGCTTGTAGCTCGCAGCTCGTCACTCCTTTACAGCGGAGTTCCGCTCTGTCCGCCGCCGGACGTATCGTCCTCGCCGTCGGAGTCGTCGCTGCCGGCGGGTGCGGTGGTGGTGCCTCCATACTTCACGAGGCTGATCTTGTCGGGGATGAGGTCATAGATGCGGCTGTTGTTCACCATCGTGAACGAAGGGCGGAAACCGGGTACGAGGGCCTTCACCAGGGCGGCCGAAGCGTCCTGTTCGGTGCTGACGCTCTTGCCGTTGATGAACCGCAGGTACAGCTTGCCGAAGCCCAGCAGCTCGATGGCGTACCCCTTCTTGAGGTTCTCCACCACGTAGTAGGCATAGCGGTCGAGCACGTTCTTCACGTCGCCGGGGCTGGCGGTCGATTCGGCGGCAATCTGGCGGGCCACGTCGTCGGTCGTCAGGGTGCCGTAGCACACGGGGGCAACATTATAGACGGTTTCGCCCCTGCGGTCACCCAGCTGGATGACGCGCTTCATCACTTTGTAGGCAGTAGGCATAGTTTTTCACTTTTAGCAGGTTGATATTCCGTTTTTTTTCTCTCTTGAAACCGGGGAGGGCGCCTCTCCCCTTTTCCTGCTACAAAGTTAGCGCATGCGCCCGGGGCTGCGGGCGATTGGTGTCGATAAGGGATGGTAAGGAAGGGATTTAAAAGAAAAAAGAGGATGCATCAAAGCTGAGAGTTCGCTTTCTTCAGGCACGGATGACACGGATTTCACGGATGAACATCTATACATATTCCGCGTTTTTCCGCGTAATCCGTGCCTGAAGACAACAGAAAGTCAGTCTCTCTTTATTTTGATACATCCTCTTCGTTTTCCAGGCGGAAAACAGGCTTAAGGTTCCAGCAGGTCGGACACCTCAGTGACACTGCCGTCGCAGGGCGCAGGCTCGATGCCCAGCAGATGGGCCAGCAGCGGATAGATGCAGGTGTTGTCGAACAGCGTGGTGCGCACATACCCGTGCTTGAAGTCGGGACCTTCGGCCCGGAAAGGCACGCACAGGTCCGACGCCGTGGGGTCGAAGCCGTGGTTACCGAGGTTCACCCGTCCGTCTTCAGACACCAGCCAGCCGTTGTCGGGCAGGGCCACGATGGGAGCCACGTTGGGATTGGAGCCGTAGCGCAGGTAGGCAGGCACGTCCTCCCGACGCCACACGCGCAGGTGGGGCACCCGTTCCAGGGCTTTCAGGATGTCGTCCTCGTGTCCGGCCTTGGGGAAGATCAGCGTGGGCAGGTCGGCCAGCACGCGCTCGCACCAGTCGGGCTGCAGGTAGTCCGAGAGGCGGATGATGCGCTCGGGCGAAGTGGGGGCCATGCCGTGGTCCGAGGTGACGATGAAGTTGATGTCCTTCCCTCCGGGCAGGGCACGCAGGCGGGCATACAGGTCGGCCAGCAGCAAGTCCAGCCGCTCCACCGCCTGACGGGTCTCGTGGGAAGCCGGGCCGTAGCGGTGACCGCTGCTGTCGGGTTCGTCAAAATAGAGCATGACGAGCTGCGGCCGGCGGTCCTGGGGCAGCGTCAGCAGGCGCTCCACCTCGTCGAGGCGCTCGTCGTAGGTCAGCAAGGGTTTCTTGGCATAGTCGTGGTAGTAGTCGGGATACTGCCCCCGGATGGCCACGTCGGAACCGGGCCAATAGGCCACGCCCACCCGGACGCCCTGCCGGCGGGCCGTCAGCCAGATGGGCTCGCCACCGTAGAACGAGCCGTCCTTGCCCGTCGCCGGGTCGCCGATGCTGAAGGTGCGGCCCGAAGCCACGTCGTAGAAGCGGTTGGCGATGATGCCGTGATGGTCGGGTACCAGGCCCGTGGCCAGCGTATAGTGGTTGGGGAACGTTTTCGAGGGGAACGAAGGACGCATCACCGCGCGGACGCCACGGCGGCCCAGGGAGTCGAGAAACGGCGTGTCGTACATCTGCGGATAGTCCCAGCGGAAGCCGTCGAGCGACACGATGACCGTCGTATGCCCGCCGGCATACAGGCCGAGGGCGACAAACAGGAATATAAACAGTACAAATTTTCTCATGGGGCAAAGATATAAAAAGAAAGAAAGAGCGGCAAACCGGCCCCTTATTTTCATCCAGGGTATGCCGGCATTGCCGCCCTCTTTTCAATTCTCAACTATCAATTTTCCATTCTCCATTAATTGAAGTAGTACTTCACACCAATCTGCATCTTCCAGCACTGGTCGTAGTTGCGGTTGAACGTCCAGCTGGTGAGCGGCGTGCCGTCGCTGTTCTTGAACATGGAGAAGTAGGGCGTGCCGTTCTCCACCTTGTCCACTTTCAGGATGGCGCCACCGTTGCAGTTGCTCATGTTCTTCTCTACGCCCCACTTGGAGTTGAAGAGATTGCCCACGTTCATGATGTCCACGCTCAGCTGCAGCTTGTTGGTGGTCTTGCCCAGCTTCAAGTCGAAGTCGTGCGCCCAGCGGAAGTCGAAGCGGTGTACCCAGGGAGCGAAGGCGCTGTAGGCCTCGGCATACTCGCCCTTGTGGTTCTTCAGGTAGCTGTCCTGGTTCACGAAGTCCCAGAAGAGCTGACGGTCGCTCTCGTCGGTGAAGTGGATTTCGCTGTCATCCTTGGGGATGTACATCAGGTCGGTGGCGTTGCCGTCGCGGTTGATGTCGTTCGAATAGACGAAGCTGTAGCCCCCGCCGCGATAGCCGGTGTAGAACAGGCTGAAGTGGTCCTTATGATATTTGTAGCTGATGGAGGCGATCACACGGTCGGGGATGACGTAGCGCGAGTTCTGCAGCTCCACGTTGTTCGGGCCGTTCACCGTGTAGAGTCCCGACCAAGCCGAAGTGGCGTTGCTGCCCGGCATGCCGGATCTTTCCTTCATCACCGTGTGGGTGTAAGCGGCCATCAGGTAGAGGTTCTTCACCGGTTCGGCGGTAGCCGTCAGGTTAAAGGTCCAGCCGTAGCCCTTGTGGGTGTTGGTCAGCACGCAGGCGTTGGTGAAGTTGTTGTCGCCCACCTTCGTGTAGTAGCGGTAGTCGCTCGGATAGAGGTAGCGGTTGTCGGCACCCTGCAGGCGCTCCCAAGTTTCGTCGATGGGCTTGATGTTATAGTTGTCCAGGATCACGGCGTTCACGTTCTTCGTGTAGGTGAACTCACCGGTCAGGGTCAGCGGGAAGGACACGGGGAGCTGGTAGTCCACGGCCAGCGAAGACTTCCACACCTGCGGCATCTTGAAGTCCTTGTCTACGCCGGCCACTTCGGTAGGCACCGTTCCCTGGTCGGGCGTGATGTTCTCCGGCGCGCCGAGCAGCTCGCGGATCTTGTTGACGTCCGTCACCAGTCCGCCGGCAAAGTTCTGCAGACGAGAGTCTGAGGCCGTCACAACACCGTTCTCGTAATTGGTGTCGGCGTGTACCAGGTTCTGCACCATACCCGAGTTGGTCGGCATGTTGGTGAAGAACACCAGCGGCAGACGTCCGGCAAAGAGTCCCGTGCCGCCGCGCACCTTCAGGCGCTTGTCGCCGAAGACGTCCCAAGTGAAGCCGATACGCGGAGAAATCTGTACATTGCCGTCGGGCCAAGCACCGGTGTCGATGTGGCGACCGCCGAAGTCGAGGTCATAGATGGCGTTGTTGCGCATCAGGTCGTCGCTGTTGAAGGAGATCATGTCAAAGCGGATACCGCCCGTCAGTTTCAGGTTCTCCAGGATGTTCCATTCGTCCTGGGCATAAAGGCCGTACTGGTTGAACACCACTTCAGCGTTCGGGTTGGTCTCGCCGCCGTAGCCGTAAGCCAGACCTACAGTCTCGGGAGCCGCACCGTTCAGGAAGTCGTCCAGCGAACGGTAGCGGTAATAACCCGTACCGCCACGCATGTAGGCGTTGTTGGCCAGCTGGTGCTCGTAGCTGAAGCCCGCGGTGATCTTGTGCTCGCCGGCATAGTAGGTAAAGTTGTCGGTCACGGTGAACACCTTGTTCTGCACGCGGTTGTTGTGAGAGAACAGCTCGTAGCCCAAGCTCATGTAGGGCGTCAGGCTCTGGGTCACCGTCCCGTCGGCCGCCGTCTCGTAGCCGCCCATGATGTCGATGAAGGGGAAAGGCGAGGAGTTGGAGCCGCGCGTGTCGTCGATGTTCGTGTAGGTGAACAGCAGCTGGTTGGAAATCTTGTCGCCGAAGCGGCTGTTCAGGTCGGCCGAAACGGTGCTCACCTTGTTGTCTATGGAGTACATCGAGTTGGCGAAAGCCATGGAGTACTGCGACAGGCGGTCCATACCGCGCAGGCGATAGCCCGTGTCGCTGGAGTTACCGTTCACGGGGTTCCAAGCCGTGTTCTTCGTATAGTTGTAGCGCACGGCCAGGCGATGGTCGTCGTTGATGTTCCAGTCGATGCGGCCCAGCAGCTTCAGGTTGCTCTCGTCGGCGGGGAAGTCCGTGAAGGAGCCCGTGTCGTAGCCGTAGCGCTCCATCATGAAGTCGCGCACGCGCTGCATGTCGGCCACGGTGGTGCGGGAGATGTAGTTGTCCGGATCGGCCACACCGTCCTCCGACGCGCGCCAGCGGTTGATGACCGACGGAATCTTGACATATTCGGCGTTGGCGAAGAAGAAGAGCTTGTTCTTCACAATCGGTCCGCCCAGGGTGAAACCGTAGGTCGTGTTGCGGTTCGTGCCACGCTCGCCCAGGTCGGCGTTGTCCACGCGGTTACCGTGCATGTTCTCGTTGTTGTGATAGACGTAGGCCGTACCCTTGAAGGTGTTCGTACCAGACTTGGTCACGGCGTTGATACCGCCGCCGATGAAGTTGGTCTGGCGTACGTCAAACGGGGTCACCACCACCTGCACCTCGTCGATGGCGTCCATCGAGATGGGCGTGCCGCCGCCGGGCAGGCTGGACGAGAGTCCGAAGTTATTGTTCAGGTTGGCGCCGTCCAGCGTGAAGTTGGTGGAGCGGCCGTCACCTCCGGCAAAGCCCATGCCGTTGGCGTAGGGCGAGAGGCGCACGATGTCCGAGATGCTGCGGCTCACGGTAGGCAGGGCCGACAGCTGTGTGTTCGAAATGTTGGTCGTCGCGCCGGTCTTTTCGGCGGCAAACTTGGAGCGGGTACCCGTCACGACTACCTCGCCCAGCTCGGTGATGTCCTCCGCCATCGCGACGTTCAGGTTGTAGGTTTCACCCAGCTGGAGGGTGATGTCCTCGATGACACTGTCGGCAAATCCGACATAGGTAATTTTCACTTCATAGGGTCCGCCCACGCGCATACCCTGGATGGCCCACCGGCCGTCCATGTTGGTCACGGCGTTGTACGTTGTTCCCGAAGGCTTGTGAACAACCCGCACCAGGGCACTGATGATGTCCTCACCCTGCTTGTCGGCCACGTGTCCGGCCATGGCCGACGTGGTCACCTGAGCATTCACTGTCGCCGCCACTACCAGCAGGAGGGCAGCAAAGAATAATAATCGCATCTGTTTTACCATAAACATTTGTTTTAAAAAAACACCTAATATTTTGAAAACCGGGGCAAAAGTAACAAAAAAGTTAAAAGCGGATGTTACAAACAGATGAAAGATTTACGAGGCCTGACGGGGTGCAGCGAATGGACAACGACGCAGCACTTCCTGACACCCTGACGAAGCACTTCCTGAGACGGTGACGAAGCACGGCGTGACACCCCAAGGAAGCACTGCGTCAGGGGATGAGGAAGCACGGCGTCAGGGCTCGCCCAGGTACTCCATGATGAGACGGGCCTCGCGGACGGTGAGGTTGCGACGCTTGTCGAAAGGGGTGCCGCCCCGCGTCAGCTCGGCGTAGAGCGGACGGCAGCGGCGGATCCAGGAGGTGAGACGGCGGACGGCCTGCTCGGGTTTGGCATCGGGGAAATACTGGCAGGCCAGGGAACGGCGGGTGTAACTGATGGTTTTCATAATGGATAATGGATAATTAATAATGAACAATTAATAATTAATAATGAAGAGGATGTAACATCCACCCCTGTAGTGCGTCCCTACAGGGAGGTGTGAAATGTTTTTTCAGCCCCGCGGAAGATGCGGAAGATGCTTTTATAAACTTTTGGAATTTCCGTAAATAAATAAGCTGCCTTTAAAGGCAGACTATTTATTTATTTTTCCCGCGTAATGTTTACAAATCACCTACCGCATCTTCCGCGAAAGACTTATTTATCTATCAATCAACGCCTTGGCGTGGGGAGATATTTTCAGTATCTCCGGACATCGGTTCGGGCAAAACGCTGTTCATTTCGTCGGCACTACGATCAACAACAATCCAAAAGCTGCCGGAATGGATCTTTACCTGTTCGAACCCCAGTTCCTTCATCGCCCGCCCCACCTGCACAGGACTGAGCCGCATCGAGGCGAAGCGGGCGCAGATCTGCGAGGCCGTCAGGTAGCGGCCCTTCTCCAGCGGCGAGGGGCGGCGGTAGTGGGCCAAGATGAGCTCGCGGGCGGGATTGGGCGCTTCGAAGCGGCGGTTGCGGCGGTTGAGCGCCTCCACCTCGTCGCCCTGGAACCAGTAGCGGAAGCCGCCGTCGAGCAGGGCCTTGGCCTGGGCATAGACACCCTCGTAGTCGATGGGCGTGGTCCAGGGATTCTCGATGTGCTCCACCTCGAAGGGCAGCCAGCGACGGTTGCCGGTGTCGTCGGTGAGGAACTGGAGGTTGTTGCCCGTGGCGCAGAACGAGGCCACGTGGGGCAGCCGCACCTTGTTGCGCCCGTAGGCCGGACGCTCGTTGATGTAGAGCGTGGTGGTCATGGCCTTCAGCTGGTTCAGCTCGGGACGCTGCATGGAGTCGATCTCCTCGAAGTTGACGAGCAGGTTCTCGGTCATGGTGAAGAGGTCGTCCTTGGTGAGGCGCTGCGAGTTGGTCTTCGTGGTGTAGTAGCGGCGCAGGCAGGGCGGCAGCAGGTTCTCGAGGAAGGAGCTCTTGAACGAGCCCTGCGGACCGAGGAGGACGAGGATCTCGTGGTTCACCACGCCGTCGTCCAGCGCGGCGGCCAGCAGGCCCACCAGCCAGCGGCGGAAGTAGTAGTCGAACTCGGCGGCCGACGTGCCACGGCACACCACCATCCGGGCCAGGCGCCCGATGGGGTCGGACGCGCCGTCCCAGGGCGGCAGCGCGTCGAGGTAGTGGCGCAGGGGATGGTACGTGGGCACGAAGTCGCTCTGCAGCAGCGTGCGCAGGCGGAAGAGGTCGGCGTCCAGCCCCTCGTGCTGCATGGCGCGCCACAGGGAGTTCTCCAGCGCGTCGGTCATCGGCTGCCAGCGGGGTTCCTCCTCCCCCGCCCCCTCAAGAAGCCGCACCTCCAGCTGGTGGATGAGGAGGTTGCGGCGCAGCTGGCACCAGCGGCCGATGAAGGCTTCCATCTGCCCTACCGACATGCGGGGCGCGCGCCCGCTGCCACCGCCCGACCGTTCTTTAGAGGTACGCGCCCGCGCGTAGCGCGCGAGGCGGCACGTGGCGTGCTCGGCGGTCAGGGCGTAGCAGCTGCGCACGGTGGCCGCCACGGAGTGTTCGGCTGCGTCGTAGTCGGCAAACTCGCTGAGGGCCCACGCCTCGGCATCGGCCTCGCTCACGCCGAAACGGTTCATCCAGTAGAGGCAGCGGCTGATGTAGGCGTTGTGGCTGCCGGGGGCGTAGCAGATGCCGTCGTCCTCCACCAGGCGGCGCACGGTGGGGGCGGCGCTCACGGCCCGCACGGGTCGGCCCCGCGAGGCACGGGGACGCGCAGGTGCCTCGGGCTCCACCGCCAGAGCCTCGGCCTCGGGACGGTAGCAGACCTCCGGGTCGTGGCAGAGGACGGACATGCGGGTGGCGTTCTTGCACTGGGCATCGATGGCCACACCCGTCAGGCGGGCGTAGTAGTCGTTCACCGTCTGCCAGGCGCGGGCAAAGCCCGGAGCGTCGGCAGGTACGGGTGCAACGCGCGCCACCACCCGCAGGCCGCGACCCGAGAGGGTGACGTAGGACAGGAACGTGTGGACATCGGCGCGGACCTGCACGGCCAGCGCGTCCAGGCGGTCGGGCGCCACGCCGTCGATGTCCACCATCACGAAGCCCGAGTAGCCGCTGACGTGCCGGCTGCTGCGTCCGCCCTCCAGCATGACGGCACAGATAAAGGCCGGCAGCTGCTGCCCCTTGATGACCGCCTTGCGGCGTTTCAGCTCCTCGGCAGTGGCCGTGTCGGCCTCCGCCCCGGCACGGGCCAGACGGGCGCAGGTCTCGCGGTAAAGGCAGGTCAGAGTGAGATGACGGCCTCCACGGATTTCTTCCACCAGCGCGTCCCACGGGGTGGGTACGGGCACGGTGTCGCGCAGGGAGGCGAAGCGCGGAGGACGGAATGAGATTTCATTTTTCGTTGACATATTCTTCACGTTTTACTTGTTTATTTGGATACGATTCACTATATTTGGACATGCGATCTTTCCAAGTTTTTTCGGCGAAGGTAGTCATTGACGGATAAAGCGTGCTGCACTCATGGGTACAGCATTATTAATCCCCGTTCAGTTTGTTTAACCTCTTTTAGCCAGTACATAGTCGGCTGCATGGAGCAGCTAAAAACTCTGGACATATGTACGCTAACAAAAAGAAGGCTAATCCGTGGATAGGCACGGCGGCTTACGAACTGGATGTTATCCGAAAGAGATGGCACCTCACTTCCGACCGCCAATTTGCCCAAGCGATAGCCATGAACCCGCGTACTGTGGCCAAACTGAACCCGAGGCACCGCGACGGTTCGCTGACGCTCGAAACCGTGGACCGCATCTACAGCATACTCATAGCCTTGTGCCGGAGAGAATATAAGGGTGAAGAGATGGAGGAAGAGTACCGCCGCCTGACGGACTCGAGGATGCGCATTGCCATGAGCGTAGCCCCGCTGCCTCCATCCATCCAAGCTCAGCTAGACGATGCGAAGGAACGGTAAAACGACAGACGAAGGGAAGAGGCGCGAAAGATTGAAGAGCGGCCAATCCCGGCAGCCCCGCAGGGGAACAACGACCGGGACGTCGGAAAGGGAAGGCCGGCCCAAGGCTGTGTTTCCATCCTGCCGCGGCAGACGGAAAGAACAGGGCGCAAGAGCCACAGAGAGGCAAGACGCCTGTATCCCTTTTCCCTTGGCTATGCCGACGAACCGACACAATCAAGGAAAGAATTCCCCGGAGGGCAGCCATGACTTCCCTGCGGGGATTTTTTTATGGGAAGAAAGCCTGGAAGAGAGGGCTATAAAAAAGAGGGTGTGCGTCGGCAAGCGACGCACACCCTGTAATCAAAAATCGCAAATTAAATGAAAAAGAAGCGGAGAGAACGAGATTCGAACTCGTGATACCCTTTAGGGGTATACACGCTTTCCAGGCGTGCCTCTTCAACCACTCGAGCACCTCTCCTTTTTGATTTCGGTCTGCAAAGATACGGGAAGTTTCCGAGATTTCCAAATCCTTAGAGCGGGAGTTTGCATAAAATAACCGGGGAGGATGCCCTTGCGGACACCCTCCCCGGAATATTACAATTGATGTATTACTTGCGGTTATTCTTCAACCTTCTCTTCTACACCGCTGTAGTCAAGGACAGTCTTCTTGTTGGCAAGCATACGGTCGTACTCTTCTTTGGAACCTACGATGATCTTCTCGAAGTCGCGCTGGCCGGTACCGGCAGGGATGAGGTGACCGCAAATGACGTTCTCCTTCATACCTTCCAGCTTGTCCACCTTGCCGTTGATGGCTGCTTCATTGAGTACCTTCGTCGTCTCCTGGAAGGAGGCGGCAGACATGAAGCTCGACGTCTGCAGAGCGGCACGTGTGATACCCTGAAGTATCTGTGTCGAAGTGGCAGGCAGGGCTTCGCGCACCTGTACCAACTTGAGGTCACGACGCTTCAGCATGGAGTTCTCGTCACGCAGCTTACGGGCGGTAACAATCTGACCCGGCTGCAGGTTCTGTGAGTCGCCGGCATCGACAACCACCTTCTTGCCCCAGATGCGGTCGTTCTCTTCCATGAACTCGATCTTATCGACTACCTGCTGCTCGAGGAAGCGGGTATCACCCGGTTCGTTGATTTCGACCTTACGCATCATCTGGCGTACGATGATCTCGAAGTGCTTGTCGTTGATCTTCACACCCTGAAGGCGGTAAACGTCCTGAACCTCGTTGACGATGTATTCCTGAACAGCCGTGGGACCCTTGATGGCCAGGATGTCGGCAGGCGTGATGGCACCGTCAGACAACGGAGTACCGGCACGCACGTAGTCGTTTTCCTGTACCAGGATCTGTTTGGACAGAGGCACGAGGTACTTCTTGACTTCACCACTCTTGGAGGTAACGATGATTTCGCGGTTACCGCGTTTTACCTTACCCATCGTGATTTCGCCGTCAATTTCGGAAACGATGGCGGGGTTGGACGGGTTGCGGGCCTCGAACAGCTCGGTAACACGGGGAAGACCACCCGTGATATCGCCGGCCTTGCCGACGGCACGAGGTATCTTCACGATGACTTCGCCGGCCTTCACCTTCTGACCGTCCTCCACTACCACGTGGCCACCCACGGGAAGGTTATAGGTACGGATCAGTTCACCGTCCTCGTTCATGATGTGCGCACTGGGCACCTTGGTCTTATCCTTGGACTCGATAACGATGATTTCGCGCAAACCGGTGGATTCGTCGGACTCTACCTTATAGGTAACGTTCTCGATGACATCCTCGAACTCAATCTTACCGGTAGCTTCGGTAATGATGACCGCATTGAAGGGGTCCCAACGAGCGATGAGCTTGCCTTTCTCAACCACTTCGCCATCGGCTGCATACAGTGTAGAACCGTAAGGCACATTGTGGGTAGAAAGAACGATATCGGTATTGACATCGACAAAGCGCAACTCGGCCAAACGACCTACCACTACCTTAGCGGGTTCGCCTGCTTCATCGATAACATCTACAGTACGCAGTTCCTCGAACTCGAGGCGGGCGTTGTTCTTGGCCACGATGCTGGCGTTGGCAGCGATGTTGGCTGCCGTACCACCGGCGTGGAAAGTACGCAGTGTCAACTGAGTACCCGGCTCACCGATGGACTGTGCCGCGATGACGCCGACAGCCTCGCCCTTCTGTACCATGCGGCTGGTGGCCAAGTTACGGCCATAGCACTTGGCACAGACACCCTTCTTGGATTCGCAGGTGAGCACGGAACGAATCTCGACGCTCTCGATAGGCGACTCTTCAATCTTCTGAGCAATGGCCTCGGTGATTTCTTCGCCGCCGGCCACGATGAGTTCGCCGGTCGTAGGATGTACAATATCATGCACGGATACACGTCCCAGAATACGTTCGTACAGCGTAGCGATGGTCTCGTCGTTGTTCTTCAGGGCTGTACAAACCAATCCGCGGAGCGTACCGCAGTCTTCTTCGTTGATGATGACGTCGTGTGACACGTCAACCAGACGACGGGTCAGGTATCCGGCGTCGGCTGTCTTCAAGGCGGTATCGGCCAAACCCTTACGGGCACCGTGGGTAGAGATGAAGTACTCCAACACGGACAGACCTTCCTTAAAGTTCGAAAGGATCGGGTTCTCAATGATCTGACCGCCTTCGGCACCGGCTTTCTGCGGCTTGGCCATCAAACCACGCATACCGGAAAGCTGACGGATCTGCTCCTTCGAACCACGGGCACCGGAATCCAACATCATGTAAACCGAGTTGAAGCCCTGGTCGTCGGACGAAATGGTCTTCATCAGGATGTTGGACAGTTCGGAGTTGACGTGTGTCCAGATATCAATTACCTGATTGTAACGTTCGTTGTTGGTAATGATACCCATATTATAGTTGTTGATGACCTGTTCCACTTCATCGTAACCTTTCTGTACGAGCGCTTCCTTCTCTTCGGGGATGATGATATCACCCAAGTTGAAGGACAGACCGCCCTTGAAGGCCATGTAGTAACCCAGGTTCTTGATACCGTCAAGGAAGTCGGCTGCCTTGGCCACACCACACACCTTGATAACGTGGCTGATGATGTCGCGCAGTGACTTCTTGGAGATGATGGTATTGATGTATCCGGCTTCGGGCGGCACAATCTCGTTGACAATGACACGACCCACGGAAGTGTCGTGCATCATCTTCTTGACGATGTTACCGTTCTCGTCCACATCGTCCACGATAACGCTGACGGGAGCATGGATGTCGCACTTGCCTTCGTTGTAGGCAATCAAGGCCTCTTCAGGACCGTAGAAGGTCAGACCTTCACCCTTGGCACCCTTACGGAGCTTGGTGATATAGTACAGACCGAGTACCATATCCTGCGCAGGCACGGTGATAGGCGCACCGTTGGCGGGGTTCAGGATGTTGTGCGACTGAAGCATCAACAGCTGTGCCTCCAGAATAGCCTCGTTACTCAGCGGGAGGTGAACGGCCATCTGGTCACCGTCGAAGTCGGCGTTGAAGGCCGTACATGCCAACGGGTGCAACTGGATGGCTTTTCCTTCAATCATTTTGGGCTGGAAGGCCTGGATACCCAGACGGTGCAGTGTCGGGGCACGGTTCAGGAGGACAGGATGTCCCTTCATGACGTGCTCCAGGATGTCCCAAATAACGGGTTCCTTGCGGTCAACAATCTTCTTGGCGCTCTTCACCGTCTTCACGATGCCGCGCTCGATGAGCTTACGGATGATGAACGGCTTGTAGAGCTCGGCGGCCATCAGTTTGGGGATACCGCACTCACCCATACGCAGCTCGGGACCTACAACGATAACCGAACGTGCGGAGTAGTCAACACGCTTACCCAACAGGTTCTGACGGAAGCGTCCCTGCTTACCCTTCAAGCTGTCGGAGAGCGACTTCAACGGACGGTTGGCATCGGTCTTCACGGCGCTGGACTTGCGGGAGTTGTCGAACAGCGAGTCAACGGCTTCCTGCAACATACGCTTTTCGTTGCGCAGGATAACTTCGGGAGCCTTTATTTCAATCAGTCTCTTCAGACGGTTGTTACGGATGATGACACGACGGTAGAGGTCGTTCAAGTCGGACGTGGCAAAACGGCCACCGTCCAGAGGTACCAACGGACGCAATTCGGGCGGAATGACGGGCACGATGCGGACAATCATCCACTCGGGCTTGTTACGACCACGCGAAGCACGGAACGACTCGACTACCTGCAGACGCTTCAGAGCCTCATTCTTACGCTGCTGCGAAGCGTCGTTGTTGGCGCGGTGACGGAGTTCGTAGGACAAGGCGTCCAGGTCCAGGTGGGTCAGCAGGTCGTAGATGGCCTCGGCACCCATTTTGGCGATGAACTTGTTTGGGTCGGTATCTTCGAGATACTGGTTCTCCTTGGGGAGCTTGTCCAGCAAGTCCAAGTATTCACCCTCCTCGAGGAGGTCGTACTGAGCCACTTCATCGGCCAGCACACCGGGCTGGATTACAACGTAGCGCTCATAGTAGATGATGGCATCCAGCTTCTTGGTGGGCAGTCCCAACAGATAACCGATCTTGTTGGGCAGAGAACGGAAGTACCAGATGTGGGCCACGGGCACAACCAGCTGGATGTGTCCCATACGCTCACGACGAACTTTCTTCTCGGTCACCTCCACACCACAACGGTCGCAGACGATGCCCTTGTAGCGGATGCGCTTATACTTACCGCAATGGCACTCGTAATCCTTGATAGGACCGAAGATACGCTCGCAGAACAAACCGTCACGCTCGGGCTTGTAAGTACGGTAATTGATGGTTTCAGGCTTTAAAACTTCACCACTCGAATTCTCAAGGATTTCTTCAGGTGAAGCCAAACCGATAGAGATTTTCGAGAAATTACTCTTTATCTTATTATCTTTTCTAAAAGCCATACTTTATATTGTAATTGATAATTGACAATGAAAAATTATTCTAAGTTGATGCTCAGTCCGAGTCCGCGCAACTCATGCAGCAATACGTTCAGGGACTCGGGAATGCCCGGAGTAGGCATCGGCTCGCCCTTCACGATGGCTTCGTAGGCTTTCGAACGTCCGACTACGTCATCAGACTTGATTGTCAGAATTTCCTGCAGGATGTGTGCGGCACCGAAGGCTTCGAGTGCCCAAACTTCCATTTCTCCGAAACGCTGACCACCGAACTGTGCCTTACCACCCAACGGCTGCTGCGTGATGAGTGAGTACGGACCAATGGAACGGGCATGCATCTTGTCTTCAACCATGTGACCCAGCTTCAGCATGTAGGTCACACCGACCGTTGCCTGCTGTTCAAAGGCTTCACCCGTACCGCCATCGTACAACGTTGTCTTACCATAACGCGGCAGGCCAGCCTTGTCGGTCCATGCGTTCAGGTCGTCCAGCGTGGCTCCGTCAAAGATAGGAGTAGCAAACTTGACACCCAGCTTCTTTCCGGCACTTCCCAATACAGCCTCGAAAATCTGTCCGATGTTCATACGCGAAGGCACACCCAGCGGGTTCAACACGATATCGACCGGAGTACCGTCGGCCAGGAACGGCATGTCTTCCTGACGTACCACACGGGAAACAATACCCTTGTTACCGTGACGTCCGGCCATCTTATCACCAACACCGATCTTACGCTTCTTGGCAATATAAACCTTAGCCATCTGGATGATACCGGCGGGCAGTTCATCACCGATGGTGATGGCAAACTTCTTACGCTTCAACTCTGCATCGAGTTCCTTATATTTCTTAATGAAGTTCATCACCAAAGCACGAATCATACCATTGGCATGTTCATCCTTGGTCCAACCACTCAACTGGATGGCAGTGAAGTCCAAATCGCTGAAATCGGAAGCATGGAAACGAGCACCCTTGGAAATAACATCAGTACCCATGTAATCCTTCACTCCTTCGGATGTCAGACCGTCAGTCAGTTTCAGGAGCTTGTCAACCAATATCTTACGCAAATCGGCTACTTTACCTTCAAATTCCTCGTCAATCTTGGGCAGCAGGGCTTTGTCGGCCAGCTTGGAACTACGAGTCTTGATGACACGCGAGAACAGGCGTTTGCCGATAACTACACCCTTCAACGACGGAGATGCCTTCAACGAAGCATCCTTCACATCGCCTGCCTTGTCACCGAAGATGGCACGGAGCAGCTTCTCCTCAGGCGACGGGTCGGACTCGCCCTTCGGCGTAATCTTACCGATGAGGATGTCGCCCGGCTCAATACGCGCACCTACACGCACGATACCGTTCTCGTCCAGATCTTTAGTGGCTTCTTCGCTCACGTTGGGGATATCGGAAGTCAGTTCTTCCATACCGCGCTTCGTCTCGCGTACTTCCAGCGAGTATTCTTCCACGTGTACGGAGGTAAGCAGGTCTTCACGAACAACGCGCTCGTTAAGCACGATAGCGTCCTCGTAGTTGTATCCCTTCCACGGCATGTAGGCTACCAACAGGTTCTTACCCAGTGCCAGCTCGCCGTCTTCAGTCGAATATCCCTCGGTGAGAATCTGACCCTTCGTCACGCGCTGTCCTTTCTCGCAAATCGGGCGAAGGTCAATGGTCATATTTTGGTTCGTACGACGCCATTTCGGAATGCGGTATTCCTTCAACGCCGGTTCGAAACTTACAAATTCTTCATCTTCCGTACGATCGTATAAGATGCGGATAGTCGTAGCATCCACAAAATCAACAACGCCTTCGCCTTCGGCCGTAATCTGCGTACGGGAGTCGCGAGCCAACTGACGTTCGATACCTGTTCCGACAATCGGAGCCTCGCTGCGCAACAAAGGTACAGCCTGGCGCATCATGTTTGAACCCATCAAAGCACGGTTAGCATCGTCGTGCTCCAGGAACGGAATCAAAGAAGCGGCGATAGAGGCAATCTGCTGCGGAGAAACGTCCATCAGTTCCACTTCCGAAGGCGGAACAACCGGATAGTCGGCATCCTGACGCGACTTCACTTTGTCACGAATAAAGGTACCGTCATCATTCAGCGGAGCGTTACCTTGGGCAATGATCTTGCCTTCCTCTTCTTCGGCACTCAGGTAAACCAAACCTTCGGGAGACAGATCCACCTTGCCGTTCTCAACCTTACGGTAAGGGGTCTCGATAAATCCGAGGTCGTTAATCTTGGCGAACACGCAGAGAGAAGAAATCAAACCGATGTTCGGACCTTCAGGAGTCTCGATCGGACAAAGACGGCCGTAGTGGGTATAGTGTACGTCGCGCACCTCGAAACCGGCACGTTCACGTGACAGACCACCAGGACCCAAGGCAGACATACGACGCTTGTGGGTAATTTCAGCAAGCGGGTTGGTCTGGTCCATAAACTGAGACAAGGCGTTGGTTCCAAAGAACGAATTGATAACCGACGAAATGGTCTTAGCATTGATCAAGTCAATCGGCGTAAATACTTCGTTGTCGCGCACATTCATACGCTCGCGGATAGTGCGGGACATACGAGCCAGACCGATAGCAAACTGATTGGACAACTGTTCGCCCACAGTACGCACACGACGATTACTCAAGTGGTCGATATCATCGACATCGGCCTTCGAGTTGATCAGCTCGATCAGGTACTTGATAATTTCAATAATGTCTTCTTTCGTCAAGACGCGCACATCCATGTCGGTCGTCAAGTTCAACTTTTTGTTGATACGGTAACGGCCTACATCACCCAAGTCATATCTCTTCTCGGAGAAGAACAGGTTGTTGATGACTTCACGCGCACTTGCGTCGTCTGCAGGGTCAGCATTGCGCAACTGACGGTAGATGTAGAGCACAGCTTCCTTTTCCGAGTTACTCGGGTCTTTCTGCAGCGTATTATATATGATGGAGTAGTCAGACTGGTTCGGTTCCTCCTTATGCACAAGGATGTTCTGAACACCCGACTCAAGAATAATATCTACGTGTTCCGGTTCAATAACAGTTTCACGGTCGATAACGACTTCGTTACGCTCAATGGAAACAACCTCGCCGGTATCTTCATCTACAAAGTCCTCAATCCATGTTTTCAAAACACGTGCAGCCAACTTGCGGCCAACAATCTTCTTCAGATTGGCCTTGTTGACCTTGACGTCTTCAGCCAAATTAAAAATCTCAAGAATATCCTTGTCATTCTCAAAACCAATGGCTCTCAACAAGGTTGTAACGGGCAATTTCTTCTTACGGTCGATGTAGGCATACATGACATTGTTGATGTCCGTAGCAAACTCGATCCAGGACCCCTTGAAGGGGATAATACGAGCCGAATACAATTTCGTTCCGTTGGCATGCACACTTTGACCGAAAAACACACCCGGAGAACGGTGCAATTGGGATACAACGACACGTTCAGCACCATTGATGACAAATGTTGCCTTGTCAGTCATATAAGGGATAGGTCCAAGGAATACATCCTGGATAACCGTATCGAAATCCTCATGATCGGGGTCGGTACAATACAATTTCAGCTTTGCCTTCAGAGGCACACTATAAGTGAGCCCTCGCTCTATACATTCATCGATGGTATAACGCGGCGGATCAATATAGTAGTCCAGGAATTCAAGAACAAAATTGTTTCTTGTATCGGCAATGGGGAAGTTTTCAGCAAATACTTTATACAATCCCTCGTTCTTACGTTTCTCGGGAGGAGTGTCCAGTTGTAGAAAGTCTTGGAATGACTTCAATTGTACTTCCAGGAAATCCGGATATGCAAGCGGATTCTTAGTCGAAGCGAAATTAACTCTTTGATTTACAGTATTTGAAGACATCTGATAATGGATTTGTAGAAGTGAATTTTAAATATATACACAAAAAGGTTAAGAACCCTTTTCACGAAGGGTTCTTAACCGAGTTACCTGATTTACAGGCTAATGTTATTTAAGTTCAACTTCAGCTCCAGCTTCTTCCAATGTTTTCTTCAGTGATTCTGCTTCGTCCTTAGCCAAACCTTCTTTTACTACGCTAGGAGCACCGTCAACCATGTCCTTAGCTTCCTTCAAACCAAGACCACAAGCTTCCTTAACGGCCTTAACTACTTGAAGTTTAGCTGAGCCAGCGCTCTTCAATACTACGTCGAAAGAAGTCTTCTCTTCAGCGGCAGCAGCACCAGCGGCTGCGGGGCCAGCAGCAACAGCAACAGCTGCAGCAGCAGGTTCAATACCATATTCTTCCTTCAGGATAGTTGCAAGTTCATTAACTTCTTTTACTGTCAAGTTAACTAATTGTTCTGCAAAAGCTTTCAAATCTGCCATTTTTGTATGAATTTAATTGTTTAAATACTAAATAAATTGATAAAAATTTGTTTGTAGCTGCCTTCATGCAGCCATGTTAATCGAAGCATCAAGCTTCGGTTCTTTCACCAAGAGTCTTGAGAACTCCGTGAAGCGTGTTACCACCTGATTGCAGAGCAGAGATAACGTTCTTGGCCGGAGATTGCAGCAATGCCACGATTTCGGCAATAACTTCGTTCTTGCTCTTGATAGCTACGAGAGCATCCAACTGGTCAGCACCAACATAGAAGCTTTCTTCAGCATATGCAGCCTTCAGTCCAGGAATACCATCTTTAGCCTTGTCTTTAATCAACTTAGCCGGTGCGTTCGCAACGTTGCAGAACATAATGGCTGTAGTTCCTTTCAGACAACCGTAAAGCGGAGAATAATCTTCTTCCAGACTTTCCAAAGCTTTGTGCAGCAACGTATTCTTAACAACCATCAGTTTGATGTCAGCCTTGAAACAAGCAGCTCTCAAAGCACTGGTAGCTGCTGCATTCATAGCAGTAGTATCAACCAGATAGAAATGTCCGTATTCCTTAACTGTAGCAGCAATCTGCTCTATAATCGTACTTTTATCTTCCTTTCTCATTATTGCTCCGTTTTATTAGATTTCTTCCACTGATTTGGGATCAATCTTGATACCCTTACTCATTGTACTAGAAAGATAAATACTCTTAATATATGTACCCTTGGCTGCAGTCGGTTTCAATTTATTCAAAGTAGAGATGAATTCTTTCGCATTGTCGCGAATTTGATCAGCACTAAATGAAACTTTACCGATGGAAGTATGAACGATACCGCTCTTGTCAACCTTGAAGTCGATCTTACCTTGTTTTACTTCCTTAACAGCTTTAGCAACATCCATAGTTACAGTACCGCTCTTAGGGTTCGGCATCAATCCACGAGGACCGAGTACACGACCGAGGGCACCAATCTTACCCATGATAGACGGCATAGTGATGATTACATCAATATCAGTCCATCCACCTTTGATCTTTTCAATATATTCGTCAAGACCAACATAGTCAGCGCCAGCTTCCTTGGCAGCAGCTTCAGCATCCGGTGTACAAAGCACCAAAACGCGCGTTACCTTACCAGTACCGTGAGGAAGTGATACGACACCTCTCACCATCTGATTGGCTTTACGCGGGTCAACGCCCAAACGTACGTCGATATCTACAGAAGCATCAAACTTGGTAAAAGTGATTTCCTTTACCAATGCAGAAGCTTCTTTGAGAGAGTATGCTTTCCCTGCTTCAATTTTTTCTGCAGCTAACTTTTGCTTTTTTGTCAGTTTACCCATTCTAATTGAAGTTTATTAATTATTAACCGGGAACTCCCCTTTTACAGCGATACCCATACTTCTAGCTGTACCGGCAACCATTTTCATGGCAGCTTCTACAGTGAAACAGTTCAAGTCAACCATTTTGTCCTGAGCAATCGTACGAACCTGTTCCCAAGTAATCTCGGCAACTTTCTTACG
>DXAV01000098.1 GCA_019116805.1 Candidatus Bacteroides merdavium
ACTTTGAGGGGGTAGTGACAATTATGTCGTGGGAGTTCGAGTCTCCTTCTCTTCACGTATCTTGAAACTGCGGAAATAGCTCAGTTGGTAGAGCACAACCTTGCCAAGGTTGGGGTCGCGAGTTCGAGTCTCGTTTTCCGCTCCATTGAAATGATTGCAACAATTCAATGCCCAGGTGGCGGAATTGGTAGACGCGCACGTTTCAGGTGCGTGTGTCGAGATGCATGCAGGTTCGAGTCCTGTTCTGGGCACCATTACTGATTATGCAATCGCGGAAATAGCTCAGTTGGTAGAGCACAACCTTGCCAAGGTTGGGGTCGCGAGTTCGAGTCTCGTTTTCCGCTCCACAAAAAAAGAGGTCCTATTTTCATTGGATCTCTTTTTTTTATTATTCTGTGACTAGTCCTGAAATAGCGTTACAACAAAAAGGCAGGTGTATCAGTCTCCTGCCTTTTCCAATCCCAGCCCCACTAGCATGCCGTCATAACTTTCGGCCAGCGAGCCAATAGATTTCAGTGTGTTGTTGTTGCTTTTGCTGGAAAGAGAGGTGAGCAATTGCAATAGCTTGTCGGCGTTAAAGAGCAGATCCATTTGGTTGGAGGTGCAGTTCACCTTGGCGTTCAGCCCGACAATTTTTGCTAGTTTCAGATTTACCTTTTGTGTGGATGTGTCGTAGGAATAGGTTCCATTTAGCGGTTTGGAGCCTATGGTTGCCACGAAAGTACTGTCTGTGTTGAAGGTGAACGACAATTCTCCCGGTTTGATGCCTATCTTGTTCAACTGTTCGTCCAGCTTCTTTTCTACGGCTGATGCGGCCAGCGTACCGCCAGCTTGTTGCAGCAGGTTGTCTGATTCGAACTCCAGCGCCGAGCCGGTGAATGTCCATGTACCGGTCATTTGGACCGTCTTGTTGTTAGTGACGGCATTGACCACTTTTTCGATGTTGTCCTTGTTCAATAAATCTTTCAGGGACTGTGCACGGCTACTGATTGGCAGGGCCAGTACTGCGAGGAGAATGTATTTCCAAATATTTTTGTTCATAGCTCTTGTTTTTTGATTTCCTTGTTGATGTTTTCGATGTAATCCAATAATTCCTTCCGTCCTAGTCGGTTCTCGGAAGAAGTGACGAAATAAGGGGGAAGTTCTTCCCATTGTTCTTCCAACTTCTTCAGATAAGTTTCCACATTTGTGTTCAATTTGCCTCCTTTCAGTTTGTCTGCTTTGGTGAAGACGATGGAGAAGGGAACTCCGTTCTCACCCAGCCATTCAATGAATTCAAGGTCGATGGGCTGTGGTTCCAGCCGGCTGTCCACCAGCACGAACAGGTTGGTCATTTGCGGGCGTTGCAGGATGTAACTTTCGATGATGTTCTTGATTTGCTCCTGTCCCTTGAAACCGCGTTTTGCGTAACCGTATCCGGGCAGATCCACGATATACCAGTCTCGGTTAATGAGGAAGTGATTGATCAGCATAGTTTTTCCTGGGGTAGCCGAGGTCATGGCTAACCCTTTTCGACCGGTCAGCATGTTAATGAGGCTCGACTTTCCTACGTTCGAACGTCCTATGAAGGCGTATTCAGGCCGGTTCCCTGCCGGGCATTTGCGTACGTCAGTGTTGCTGATGATAAATTCTGCACTTGTTATCTCCATAGCTTCTGTCAAAATTAGTGTTATACCCGTTACAAAGGTAGCACTTATTTGTTTATCTTTGCGCTCACATTATGAAAGTTTATGGTTATGAACGGACAGTATCCTTCGGTTTTGTTGGAGAAGGCGGTAAGTGAGTTCGCCAAGTTACCGGGCGTTGGACGTAAGACTGCTATGCGTCTGGTGCTTCATCTATTACGTCAGGACGTGGCTGCGGTCGAATCTTTTGGCAATGCTATCGTTACGCTGAAACATGAAGTGAAGTATTGTAAGGTGTGTCACAATATTTCCGACACAGATGTTTGCCGTATCTGTGCTAGTCCGCAACGCGATGCTTCCGTAGTCTGTGTGGTCGAGAATATCCGTGACGTGATGGCTGTTGAGGCTACTCAGCAGTTCCGCGGCTTATACCATGTATTGGGCGGTGTTATTTCTCCGATGGACGGCATCGGGCCGAGTGATTTACAGATAGACAGTCTCGTGGAACGTGTCAAGACAGGAGATATTAAGGAGGTCATTTTGGCACTGAGTACCACTATGGAGGGCGACACTACGAATTTTTACATCTATCGCAAACTGGAGAAGTTTGGTGTTAGGTTGTCGGTCATTGCTCGTGGTATTTCGGTAGGCGATGAGCTGGAGTATGCCGATGAGGTGACTTTAGGTCGTAGTATCGTGAACCGCACTCCTTTCAACGGAACAATGTGATTTTGATGTCAGAGAGAATAATAGGTAGTGATAATATGGAAGAGAAAATCAAGAAAGCGGTCCGTTTCTTGCGGATGTCTTATGTTATATTTTGGATAGTACCAGTCGTGTTTATGCTGGTAGGTGAGATGTCGGACGACTGGATGGGTGAATATGCTGATAATGTACGCGTTATGTACTATGCCGAGACGTTGTCTATCCTGCTGACGGCGATCTGTATTCCCCTATCGCTGAAACTGTTTGCCTGGGTGCTTTATCGTCGGATTGACCGTGCAAGTATTACCTCTGCCCTGCAACTATATGTGTTTTGGAGCGGTATTAGGTTAGTGTTGCTGTTGTTACCCCTATTGGCAGGTTTCCTCACCTATTATGTTATGCTGAGTACGACAGGACTGTTGTGCGCACTGATAGCTCTGACGGCTTCTTTGTTCTGCTTGCCGGGTGAGGAACGTTTGCGCAGAGAATTACATATCGAACGGGAGGGAGGTGAAGCATGAGTCGCAGATTTTTCACAGGCATGCAGGTGCACTTGCGGGCTATGGAGCCGGAAGATCTGGAAGTGCTCTACCAAATGGAGAATGATCCTAGCACTTGGGATGTTTCCAATTTCTCAGTACCCTATTCCAAGTATGTGTTGAAGCAGTACATTGAGAATTCTCAGTGTGACATGTTTGCCGATAAACAACTTCGTCTGATGATTGTTCGTTGTTCGGATGGTGAGGTGGTAGGGACGGTAGATGTGACAGATTTTGCCCCCATGCACCGCAGGGGGGAAGTCGGCATCGCTGTAAGGAAAAGTTTTCGTGAGAACGGTTATGCTCGTGAAGCCCTCAACCTGCTGTGCGACTATCTTTTCGGTTTTTTGTTCGTCCATCAATTGACAGCCCATGTGGCAGTGGATAACGAAGCGAGTCGCCACCTGTTTGCTTCAGCGGGTTTTGTGGAATGTGGCAGACTTAAAGAATGGTGGTTTGCTGATGGATGCTTTAAAGATGTCTTGTTGTTGCAACGTTTGCGTGAGGCTTAGTTGAGAGTGGGTATCTGTGGGAAACGTGACCAGATTTCATACTTTCCACCCAGTTTGCTTAGAGCGGTTTGCCACAGGTTGTCTGTCCCTTTCTCGTTCATCAGCGATTCAGTATTTTCTCGGCTGATGATCCACGAATCGTCATTAATTTCCTCGGTTAGTTGGCCGCTTGCCCAGCCTGAATAACCGATGAAAAAGCGTATTCTCCCTTCGATAGAGTCCGCTTGGTTGATGTAATCTTTGATGGCTTCGAAGTCCCCGTTGACATATAATCCTTTTCTGACAGGCAGTGCTCCCGGTATGTTTTCAATGGTGTGCAGGTAGAAGAGGGAATCCATACCGAGTGGTCCTCCCCAATATACAGGTATTGTTCTCCAGCAGGTGAAGTTATCGAAGAATTCAGAAAGCTTTAAGGGAAATGGTTTGTTCATAACCAGCCCCATTGTGCCATCATTATTGTGATCTATCAAGAGGATAACTGACCTCCCGAACAGCTTGTCACATAAAAAAGGCTGGGAGATGAGAACTTTCCCTCGGGTTGGTATCGCGTGGTTGCTTTTTATTCTGAATATATCCGTATTGGTACACATGCCCCTAAGATACGGATAAAAAATTAAATACAAAATTTCTGCTCCGTTTTTTTGGAGCAGAAATCGTTTTTCCTTTTTCAGATAGGATGATTTTTTGCGAACAGGGCCATTCGTTCGTCCAATAAGGTATATTGGTGATCTTGAATGAAGGAAGTACAAGCACGCAGACCTTCCTGTGAGCTGCCGGTAGTCACCAGTGATATGGCACTTACTCCGTAGTACATCAACTCTCTGGCCAATTCACCGCTAGTCATACCTGGATAGCCGATGGTGAAATAAAAGCCGTCGGCAACAGGTTCACCTAGGTCGTTGTCATACACTAGATAGAATCCGTGGCGTAGGAAGATTTCCTTCAATCGGCGGGCTCGTTCGCCATAAACACGTACTTCGTTTAGAAAATTATATTGTCCGTCATTGGCAGCCTTCAGCATGGCTGCCAGCGCATATTGGGAAGAATGGCTGGTACCCGACGAGAGAGCATAGAGTACGCGGTGGATAAAGACTGTACCGAAGGTGCCACCGCCGTACCGTTGGGTTAGGCCCGGGTAAGCGCGGTGATAGAGCTTATCTGAGATGCAGCTTACACCGATGCGCTGTCCGGCGTAGCTGAAAGCCTTTGAACCGGAAATGAGTAGGATATAGTAGTCGGTGTAGTGGGCTACGGAAGGCTGAAATGGAAGCTGGAAGGGACGGCTCATGTCCTGACGGAAGTCCATTGCGAAGTAGGCTAGATCTTCTAGGACGATGACATCATATTGTGTGGCTAGGCGACCGATGATTTGCAGTTCCTCATCCTTGAGGCACACCCAGCTAGGATTGTTCGGGTTAGAATAGATGATGGCGGAGATGTTTCCAGAGCGCAGGTAGCTTTCCAACTTCTCCTTTAATTTGTCGCCTCGGTAGTTGTAAACATCGAACGTTTCATACTTTTGTCCCATCACTACCAGTTGTTGTTTTTGTACGGGGAAACCTGGGTCAATGAAAAGGATGGTATCTTTTTGTGGATCACATTGGCTACATGTCAGGAATGAGGCGAACGTGCCCTGCATGGAACCGGTCACCGGCACGCAGCCTTCGGGGGCAATGTCCACGTCAACGAATGCCTTCACGAAACGTGAGGCCTCCTGTTTCAATTCGGCCAGACCGTTGATATCAGGGTAGAGGCTGGCAATACCGCTTTGCAGGGCCTTGATTTCGGCTTCCACGCCTACAGCCGACGGTGGCAGGCCAGGCACGCCCATCTCCATTTTGATGAACTCGACACCCGACTGGGCTTCAGCCTTGGCGGCAATGGCTTTGACTTCTCGAATGGTGGCTGTAGCGAAGTCCGTCACTTGGAACTCATTGATGGTACGGTCGATGATATTTCGTTCGATAGGGGTTGTTTTCATGTCTTCAAGTATGTTGGTTGTTTCTACAAAGGTAGTATAAATGTGATACATTCACGTTGTGTTCGAAAAAAAAGAAGATTTTTTTGATCTTCCTATTGCAGGTTTCAAAAAAAGTCGTACCTTTGCATCCGCAATCGAGAGAGATGCAACAAAACGATGAAATGGTGCGGTAGTTCAGCCTGGTTAGAATACATGCCTGTCACGCATGGGGTCGCGGGTTCGAGTCCCGTCCGCACCGCAATAGACATTGGAAATCAATGTTTTACAAATTAAGCACCCGATTTTACACCCAAGAATGTAAAGTTGGGTGTTTTCGTATTATTTATGATTATAAAGGGAGAGTATAAAAGTTTTTTGTCGATGCGTTCATAGGATTTATGTGCCTGATGTTTGCCGGGGGTATTGCTTATGCCATTTATCACGCCTTGTTCATTGCTGTTGTCCAGCAGAATATCGCTTCGGAAATTCTCGGGCGCACGTTTTCTTTGATATTTAGTCTGAGCACGCTCTCTTCCTTGTTGGGGATATTGGTATCGGGATATTTGGCTGAAAACATGAGTATTGCAACCTTGTTTGTAATCTGTGGGACGCTCATTGGAGCGGTCGGAGTAGCCGCGTGTTTCATCTCTTCGATAAAATCTCTGCAATAACATATTTATCACAAAGACATCGTTTATTATGACAAAAAAAGAACACATTACGATTTCAGACTTATTCCAAATATTGGATTTATTGGAAAGTACAGGCGTGAAGTATTGGCTCGATGGAGGATGGGGCGTAGATGCCCTGCATGGAGGGCAAACCAGAATCCATAGAGATGTGGATATTGATTTTGACAGCCGTTATACCGACAAATTGATTGCCTTTCTTCAGGAAAATGGTTTCGTCATAGAAACGGACTGGCTTCCTGCGAGGATGGAATTATACAGCGTCGAATTAGGGTATATAGACATACACCCGTTTATATTGAATGAGGATGGTACATCCAGACAAGCGGATTTGCAAGGTGGTTGGTATGAATTTCAGTCGGACTATTTTGGTGAAACTACTTTGGATGGCAGGGTTATTCCATGTATTTCATTGAAAGGGCAAAAGATATTCCATTCGGGATATGAATTGCGGGATAAGGATATTCATGACTTATCTATTCTTGATGCTATTTCAAAATCATAATTAAAAGCTGGAGGATCAATTCCCCCAGCTTTTTCAGCCCTCGTTACATCATAACTTGAATCCTCTACTTTTTCTTGGCTCTTCTGTTTTTCGTAAACCTTGCCGAAGTTTCTCCCATTGTTCTTTGAACCATTCGCCAATCGGTTGCCTGTTTATGGTCAGTACCAGTTTACTGTCATTGGTCGGATTCTTTTCCACTTTGAAAATATCATTCCTGATGTCAAACTTCCGTCTGTGCTCTTCGGAATAAATCCTGCCATTGCACCTGATAGCCTCTTTCTTCGTCAGAAGGCTCTCTATCATTTCTTTGGTGAAGCCGATGGCAGTGCATAGCTTTTCCATTCTCAACATTTCTTTGAGCATCGGGAACCATTTGAACGCCTTTTCAAGAATAGCATTCAGTCGTGATATTTCCTTGTCTTTGGCTTCAAGCTCCAGATTGTGTATTCCTTGCAGATTACGTATCTGCTTGCCGTGCTGTTCCTGCATGTGCCGCATTTGGGCTTTCAGGTCATCAATTCCCTTATCCCGTTTGGCTATTTCCTGATGCAATTCTTCATTGGATAGTTCCAGTTTCTTCATTTTTCCACTGCCGAAAAGAGAACCCACTCCGCTCACTATGACCGTAGCGGCATCGGTGGCTGCGCCTTTGAGCTTGTCCGTGCGTATCTCCGATTTCACCTGACGGAGTTCCTGTTCGGCAAGGTTTATCTGTTCTTCTTTGTGCCGCTTTGCTGCATCCATGCGTTGCAGTTCGGCTTTCTGCTTCTCAATGATGAAGTCGTTCCGTTCCAAATGTTTTTTGCCTGTTACAGCCTTTGACTGCCCACGCTCCATCAGCAGGATATCAGATGCCAAGTTTTGCATTTCGGTCATATCCTCATCATTGAGTTTGCGGCTCTTGCCTGTATCGTGGTTCATCCAGTCAAATACGATATGGGCATGGTAATTCGGTTTGAACCACCTTTCGCCTACTTGGAAACTCTCCATGTCCTCCGGGTCAGGTTGTCCGCCCAGCCAATGCCCTTCGTCCTTGTGCAGGAAGATTTGAAGCGGTGTAATGCCCCATCGCCTTTGGCACTCTTCGCCAAACCTACGCACATCCTCCAGCGTGGTGTCCTGTCTGATTAGCAATACACCCTCACGGATGGGAGAACATCCCGCCACCTTGATAATCTTGCCATTCTTCCCTTTGCGCTCACGCTCCTTTTCCTGCATGGCACGTCCTGTCTTTTCCTTGACCATGCGTTTGATGTTCTCATAGTG
>DXAV01000099.1 GCA_019116805.1 Candidatus Bacteroides merdavium
GTGACCAATTGTACCAATGTTTACGTGGGGTTTGGTACGTTCGAATTTCTCTTTAGCCATAGCTTTACTTGTTATTTATTTGATTAATAATCAGCATTTACTTAGTAAGAGCTGTTACCGGGACTTGAACCCGGGACCTCTTCCTTACCAAGGAAGTGCTCTACCGCTGAGCTATAACAGCAAACGAAAGAGTGGGCAAAGATGGATTCGAACCACCGAAGGCGTAAGCCAGCAGATTTACAGTCTGCCCCATTTGGCCACTCTGGTATTTGCCCATCACTTTTTCTTCGAGCCTCTTGTCGGATTCGAACCAACGACCCCGAGATTACAAATCACGTGCTCTGGCCAACTGAGCTAAAGAGGCATTATTTTGCAGCCGTTCCGCCGCACCGTGTGCGAAACGGCTGCAAATTTAGACATTTATTTCATTCCCACAAAATTTTTGCAGGTTTTTTATTTATTACGTATTTTTTCCTTGTACTTAACCAGCTGTTTTTCCAAAGCTTCCAGACATACATCTACCGCTTCTTCAAACGTATCACAAACCTTGTTCGCATACAATTCGCCGTTGGGAACCAAAACTTTCACCCCGGCCTCCTTGTTTTCGGCTGTTTCCGGTTTAACTACCTTTAATGACACCTCTACTTTCTGTATATCATCATAAAATCGCTCCAACTTCGCAGCTTTCTTCTGAATAAAAGCCTGCAATTGCTCTGATGCGTCAAAGTGAATTGATTGAATTCTAATTTCCATACATACCTCCTTTTCTTTAAGCCCGAGGATGGGCCTGGTTATACACTTTTTTAAGTTCTTCGAAAGTGGTGTGCGTATAAATCTCGGTAGTCGCTAAACTCTCGTGCCCCAACAAATCTTTAATAGCGCCAAGCTCTGCCTCATGATTCAGCATACTAGTCGCAAAAGTATGTCGCAACACGTGCGGACTCCGCTTCTTCAACGTCACTACTTTCCCAAGGTTTCGCGTCACAATCTTTCTCACGATACCGGGATAAAGCCGCTCGCCAGTCTTACGAACGAAAAAAGCGCCCGAACTGACCTGAACCATTTCATCCCGCAGCTTGACATACGCCTCCATTTCCGCTCGCAATTCCTCGCCAAAAGGTATCAGGCGTTGCTTATTCCGTTTGCCGGTAACTTTAATTACCCCAGCAAGAAAGTCAACGCTACCATTGTCTAAACCAATCAGTTCCGAGAGTCGCATGCCCGTGGCATAAAACATCGCTACAACCAAATGATCACGACAACCTTCAAACCCTTCTCCGAAGCTCACATCGTCCAACAAACGATCCATATCACGTTCCTTCAAGAAAACAGGCAAGTTTTTTTTATTTTTAGGTCCCGTTATCTTGCGCAACGGATCCACTTTCACCTCACCCTTCCTCAGAAGATACTTATAATACGAACGCAGCGAACTCAGCTTACGATTCACGGAAGTTGTCGTATAACCGCGGTTCATCAGAAACATCATCCATTCACGAACCACATCCACCACCACTTCCGGAGGAGACTGGAGACCGACACTTTCCCCACCAAACTCCTGAAACTGACGAATATCCTCACCGTAAGCCCTTACGGTATCCTCGGAGTAATTCCGCTCGTAACGGAGATAGTCTAGAAAAGAATCTGCCAGCAACATATCGCTACAACAATAAATGTGCAACGAATGTATGAAAAGAAATCAATAATTCAAAGGATTTTACGAATTATTAATCTTCTACTTGCTGAAGTTTCTGAACGTAAACGGCACGTTCTTTCTTAAGTCTCTTAACAACAGACGGTTTGTCAAACTGCTGTCTGCTTCTCAATTCCTTAACGATGCCAGTTTTTTCAAATTTACGCTTGAACTTCTTCAGCGCTTTCTCAATGTTTTCGCCTTCTTTTACAGGTACTACAATCATTGTTTTAAATCAGTTAAAAAGTTAATGTTAAAAAAATCCCGCGATTATTTCGAGCCGCAAAAGTACACATATTTTCTGTATCCGCAAAAAACTTTTCATAAAATCTCAGCAAACAAGCAGATATTCAGCCCATAACTAGGAGAAACAAGGGCTAAATCAAGCCATTTTAATAAACAACAAATTCATATTTACCGGAACCAATCTCTAGCTCTACTACTCCATCCTCACACCTGATAAACGAAATGCCCTCGACAACATCTACCGGAAGCCCGCCTTCCTTAACCCGAGACAAACTTTCCGCATGAAGACGTAACGTAGCCGATGTGTTGGCCGGAATAACAAATGAATACGACACCTTGTCATCAGAAATACTCCATGAGCTCTCTATACGTCCATACAAGGAATCGTAATAGCCTTTAGCTGAGACCATTTTCCCGGTAGGATCCACCCGAGGCGCCAAGATAAAATGCTTAAAGCCGGGAACATCTTCATCACGCATGATACCCAGTGAATATCCATACAACCAAGCACCGACAGCACCGAAAGAATAATGGTTAAAGGAATTCATCCGATTATTCTTACCAAACCCGTCAACATGTGTATATGAATTCAAGCGTTCCCAAATAGTTGTGGCACCTTGCTCTACAGGATATAACCAAGAAGGATATTCGGTCTGCTGCAGAAGCTTATAGGCAACATCATCATAGCCATTGTCCGATAGAGCCTTGTTTATCCACGCCGTTCCTATAAACCCAGTCATCAAAGAATAGGGCGGACAACGTTTTCCGTCATCAGCAATATTGGAACGTGCAACCGAATTTGCCAAATTCGCAGCAAACCGCACTTTCATCGTATCAGCAATCAGGCCGAACGACAAAGGAAGCACATAAGATGTCTGGATATCCACCGATTCCCCTTTTTGGGGTCCATTCATTCCCGAAGATATTGTTTTGGCAGTTACCCCATCAACATAAGTTTTACGGAAAAAATCGAGCCGTTCTGCATAAAGAGCGTCATATCGTTCTACATCTTCTGCCTTTCCAAGCAAAGCGGCTACCTTGGACATAATCTCAAGATCATATAAGAAGTAAGCTTCCCACATCAGAGTCTTGTCATTCTTATTATCCTCAGGACCAAGCCAATCGCCCAAATTTCCATATACATGTTCTTGTACGATGACTCCCGTCTTCGGATCTATATTCTTCTCCAAGATATAATCTATATACCGGCACATCGCCTGATAATGTTCCGCCAATAAAACCTTATCACCATATTGCTGATACACTTCCCAAGGAATCGTAATGCCAGCACTTCCCCACAACAAGCCCCCAAAGCCCCCCCTAAAGGAGCGACATCCGGGAAACGGCCATCTTCCCGCTGTACATCGCGCATCGCACGCAGATAGCGACGAAGGAACTGCGGAACATCTGCCAGATAAGTAGCCGTCCGGGAAAAAACGGAGATATCTCCGGCCCACCCTAAGCGTTCATTGCGTTGTGGACAATCAGTAGGTATCGAGAAAAAGTTGGCATAGGTGGACCACACAATATTATGCCACAGCTTATTCACTTTTTCATTGGAAGACTCATAATACGAAGCCAATCCATCAACCGAACTAAGAACAATTCCTCTTACATCCTCCACCGGCAGAGCCTCATCAATACCCGTTATTTCCAGATACCTATAACCATGATAGGTAAAACGGGGAGACATCATTTCTTTTCCACCCTTGGTCATATAAATATCCTGAGCCATGGCAGCCCGGATATTCTCAAGCATTACCATCCCTTGATTTCCAGCATAACGGGGAAGATCCGGATATTTCACTTCCGCATATCTCACATTAATCCGCTTTCCCGGCTCCAGACCAGCCAACGAGATTTCCGGAACGCCAACCATATTCTGTCCCATGTCATAGACAAAAACACCCGGCCTAACTTCTTCAACAGACTGGGCAGTCAACCGCTTTATCGCCTTTATCGTCTGTCCATACTGGGCGATCAACGAATATGCCGAGTAATCATCAACCGGCGGTTGATTAAATCCTGCAGTTCTACTCACATGCCCATCCAATGTCACCTCTACTGCCCGTTTCCATGAGCTGTCATCATAAGACACCGTTGCCCAACCATTTATTTCGTTCTCTTTAGACGCATCGTACACCTCGCCTTGGAAGAAACTTCCATATACAACAGGTCCGTCATTGAAATAGGTCCATGAATCCGGCGAGGTAATAATCACCTGTTTCTCACCATCTTCGTAGGTAATGACCAATTGAGCCAGCAAAGACTGTCTGTCGCCAAAATAATTCCAGTTTTCCCCCGTATAGGTAGTTCCTCCGCTCCACCAGCCTTCGGCCAGCAAGGCTCCCAACGCGTTCTCTTGCTTTGATATCAGTGCCGTCACATCATATATTTGATACAAATGGGTTTTATTGTATTGGGTAACTCCCGGATTAAAATAATCATCTCCTATCCGGTGACCGTTCAGATACATTTCATAGATACCACGGGCCGTCGCATACAATCTAGCCTTGGCAATCCGCTTGTCTTTTGCCAGAAAAGTCGTGCGTAACATGGGCATCGAATTACGGCTTGGATTGACGAAATACATGCTTTCCCCCTCCCGTTTAAGCCTGTCCTTATCCATTTCTACTTCCGCCAACAGATTTTCCGGACTTCTGAAGTTACATATTTCCATTCGAGCGTCCCAACATTCCGGTTCAGAGGCCAGCCAATATCCCACATCACCGACCACCGGGAAAGCGATGTAATCACCTCCTCTCCCCAACGGGTTAAGATTTATCTCTCCCAACAGCTCCTCACCATGATAAAAACGAGTAAAGCCCAAGTTTGAATAGAGTGTGAAACAATGTCTATCACAAACATTTCCCTGATGAACAATCGTTTTGGGAATCTTAAACGAGGAAATAGGCTGATCCGCTCGATCAGCAGGATCATACCCTACCCTGAAAACAAGCAAAAGAGCCTCTCCCCCAGATTTAACGGGCGACAAATCAAATTCCACCTTCACATAAGATTCATCTTGGGCATTCTCCAAATGGAAAATATTTTTGTTACGATCCATCAAGCGCTCGTCGTTGCCTCCATACACAAACCCTATTTTTCCCTGTTTGGCTTCCTGCGACATACAAAAAGAGAGATTCAACTTAAACACAGGCAGATAATGACTATACAGCACCATGTCATCGTCACTACCACCTATCCATTCTGCGCCATTCCATCCTTCCTTATCATCCGACGAAAAAAGGCTTGTTTCAAACCAGGATTGTTCCTCCTGTTCACGCCCTCTATTATCCCAAGCTTTTACCTTCCATGTATATCGGATCGTCGGCAGGAGATTACGTCCCGCGTATTCCACATTCTGAGAAATACCACTCTCAACTTTTCCTGAGTTCCACACAGCATTTCCCGTTTCATCCCATACCTCTACCTGATAGGCCACCTGTTGGAGCCCTCTTATATTCCCTTCAGAGTGCATCCTCCAACCGAACCTGGGTTTCTGCGTATCCACTCCCAGAGGAGTCTCAACATATTCCACAGTCAGACCAACCAACTGAGGTTCAGCCTGTTTACACGACACAACGGCAACAACAGCCAACGCAACCAATATTCTCACAATAAAACCAACCCTTGTCCTCATGATATTTCTATTTTGTAACACTATTCCACCCCAAAAGTACTTACATTTATTCACTTAAACAAGGCCTTCCATCCTGCCAGAAATCTCAGTCCCCGATTTATCTGAAAACAAAAAATCATGAGTCATAGAAATCTCTGCCAGAAACTTGTTAATAACGGTTCCTTTTTATACCTTTGATACACAAACATAGAACTATCATCGTATGAATACCATTAAAGAACGCATCCAGGCCCTCCGCGCGTGGATGAAACAAGCTGGGGCCGACGCATTCATCATTCCCAGCACTGACCCGCACCTGAGCGAATACGTGGCTCCGCACTGGCAGAGTCGCGAATGGATTTCCGGTTTCACAGGTTCGGCAGGAACCGTCGTAGTCACGCAGGAAGAGGCAGGCCTGTGGACCGACTCACGCTACTTCCTGCAGGCCGCCCAGCAACTGGAAGGCACCGGCATCGACCTCTACAAGGAGATGCTGCCCGAGACACCTTCTATCTCAGCCTTCCTGACCGAACGGCTAAAAGAGGGTCAGGCCGTAGGCATTGACGGTAAAGTATTTGCCACCGAGGCCGCCCGATCCCTCCAGAAAGAGCTGGCAGACAAAGGAATCGGACTCAGATGCACCGCTGACCCGATGGAACAGATATGGACCGACCGGCCCGAAATGCCGCAAGACCCGGCCTTCATCCACGACACAAAGTATGCCGGACGCACCTGTGCCGAAAAACTGGCAGACATCCGCACCGAGATGAAGAAGGCCGGAGCCGACAACCTGCTGCTTTCTGCCCTCGACGAAATCGCATGGACCCTGAACCTGCGCGGCAGCGACGTGCACTGCAACCCGGTTGTCGTCAGCTACCTGCTGATAGGACTGGAAGAAGCCCACTACTTCATCAACTCACGGAAAGTGACACCCGAGGTGGCCGAGCATCTGCACGAGGCAGGCGTATCGTTGCACACCTACCAGGAAATCGAGTCTTACCTCGCCCAACTGCCGGCAGAAAGCCTGATGCTGGAACCGGGTAAAACCAACTATGCCGTCCGCTCGGCCATACCGCAGCAATGCCATGTCATCGAGACCGCCTCACCCGTTGCCCTGCTGAAAGCCGTGCGCAACGAGCAGGAGATAGCCGGCCTGCGGCAGGCCATGCAGCGCGACGGCGTGGCACTGGTGAAGTTCCTGAAGTGGCTGGAAGAAGCCGTTCCCCAAGGCAAGGAGACGGAAATCAGCATCGACCGGAAACTGCACGAACTGCGTGCCGCCCAGCCGCTCTACATGGGCGAGAGCTTCGACACCATCGCCGGATACGAAGCCCACGCAGCCATCGTCCACTACGAAGCCACGCCCGAAACAGACATCCCGCTGGAGCCCCGCGGCTTCCTGCTGCTCGACTCGGGTGCGCAATACCTGGACGGTACCACGGACATCACCCGTACCATCGCCCTGGGTCCGCTGACCGATGAAGAGAAGACCGACTATACCTTAATATTAAAGGGCCACATCGACCTGGCCATGGCTGTCTTCCCCGAAGGCACACGCGGCGCACAGCTCGACGTACTGGCCCGCATGCCCATCTGGCAGCACCGCATGAACTTCCTGCACGGCACGGGGCACGGCGTGGGCCATTTCCTCAACGTGCACGAAGGTCCGCAGAGCATCCGCATGAACGAGAACCCCATCACCCTGCACGTGGGCATGGTCACCAGCAACGAGCCGGGCGTCTATAAGGCCGGCAGCCACGGCATCCGCACGGAGAACCTCGTCCTCACCGTTCCTGCAGGCGAAGGCCTGTTCGGCCGTTACCTGAAGTTCGAGACCGTCACCCTCTGCCCCATCTGCACCCGTGGCATCGTCCGCGACCTGCTGACTCCGGCAGAAATAGACTGGCTGAACCAGTACCACCGCACGGTGTACGAGCAACTCTCGCCCAGCCTCGACGAAGACGAGCGACTGTGGCTGGAGAAGGCTTGCAAGGCAATTTAAATTAACCCTTAACCCCTAAGAAAAATGGCATTAATCAAATCAGTAAGAGGCTTTACGCCCGAAATAGGCGAAAACTGCTACCTGGCCGACAACGCCACCATCGTAGGCGACGTAAAAATGGGCCGTGACTGCAGCGTATGGTTCAACACCGTGTTGCGCGGCGACGTCAACTCTATCCGCATCGGCAACGGTGTGAACATACAGGACGGCAGCGTGCTGCACACGCTCTACGAGAAATCGACCATCGAAATAGGCGACCACGTGTCCATCGGCCACAACGTCACCATCCACGGCGCTACCGTGAAGGACTATGCCCTTGTCGGTATGGGTGCTACCATACTTGACCACGCCGTCGTGGGCGAAGGCGCCATCGTGGCCGCCGGCTCGCTGGTACTGAGCAACACGGTCATCGAACCGGGCAGCATCTGGGGCGGCGTACCCGCCAAGTTCATCAAGAAGGTGGACCCCGAACAGGCCAAGGAACTGAACCAGAAGATTGCGCACAACTACCTGATGTACGCCGGATGGTACAAGGAATGAAACGCCGTACGGCATGACACGTTAACGCCGTGCTTCGTCACCCTCTGACAAAGCACGGCGTTACCCCCTCATAAAGCACTTCCTCACGACCTCATGCAGCACAGCATGAAGTGGTGAGGAAGTGCTTTTATATAGGAATATGTAAAATACCGCTTATTTCAGGACTTCTACCGCACGTTGAATACGACGGATCGTTTCTTCCTTACCCAGCAGCTCGGTGATGTCGAACATGTGCGGACCCTTGCACTCGCCCACAACAGCCAGACGGAAGGCGTTCATCACGTTGCCCATGTGGTAGCCCTTCTCCGTGATCCAGCCGATGACGATGTCTTCGGACGGCTTCGAGCTGAAGTCGGCGATGCCGCGCAGCACCTCCACCAGCTCGCCCATGATGCGGGGCGTGTCTTCGGACCAGCGTTTCTTCACGTCCTTCTCGGCATAGGTCTCGGGAGCCGTGAAGAAGAAGCGCGCCTGATCCCAGAGTTCCTTCACAAAGTTGACGCGTCCCTTGACGAGCGACACAACGCGGGTGAGGAACTCATCGCTATATTGTGCCACCTCTACTCCATTGGCCGCCAATACAGGCTTGAACAGCCCGGCAATTTCGGCATCGGGCTTCTGGAGGATGTATTCGTGGTTGAACCAGATTCCTTTCTTATAGTCGAACTTGGCACCGGCCTTGCTGCAGTGGCCCAAATCGAAAAGCTTCACCAGCTCGTCCATCGACATCAGTTCCTGGTCGTTGCCGGGGTTCCATCCCAGCAGGGCGAGGAAGTTGATGACAGCCTCGGGCAGGTAGCCGGCCTCGCGGTAGCCCGAAGACACTTCGCCGGTCTTGGGGTCGTGCCATTCCAGAGGGAAGACGGGGAAACCCAGACGGTCGCCGTCGCGCTTGCTCAGCTTACCGTTACCTTCGGGCTTCAGCAGCAGGGGCAGGTGGGCAAACTGGGGCATGGTGTCCTCCCAGCCAAAAGCGCGGTAGAGCAGCACATGCAGCGGAGCCGAAGGCAACCACTCCTCCCCACGGATCACGTGGGACACCTCCATCAGATGGTCGTCCACGATATTGGCCAGGTGGTAGGTAGGCAGTTCGTCGGCCGACTTGTAGAGCACCTTGTCGTCGAGAATGGATGAATTGATGACCACTTCGCCACGGATGAGGTCGTGCACATGCACGTCTTCATTCGGTTCAATCTTGAAACGCACCACATATTGCTTACCCTCGGCAATCAGCGCATCCACTTCTTCCTTGGGAAGAGTCAGCGAGTTGCGCATCTGCAGACGTGTGGAAGCGTCATACTGGAAATTGGCCACTTCCTTACGCTTGGCTTCCAGTTCTTCGGGCGTGTCGAAGGCGATGTAAGCCTTTCCTGCATCGAGCAGCACCTTGACGTACTTTTTATAAATGTCGCGACGTTCGGACTGACGGTAAGGACCGTGTTCGCCGCCGAAGCTGACACCTTCGTCGAAGGGGATGCCGAGCCACTTGAACGACTCCAGGATATATTCCTCGGCACCTGGTACAAAGCGGTTACTGTCAGTATCTTCAATACGGAAAATGAGGTCGCCCCCATGCTGGCGGGCAAACAGATAATTGTACAAGGCGGTGCGCACACCACCGATGTGCAAAGCTCCCGTCGGACTCGGGGCAAAACGGACTCTGACTCTTCTTTCTGTCATAATGTACCTACTATATTGATATTTTAGGCAGCAAAATTAAGCCTTTTTTTCCACATGATTGTTTTTTTTTGTACTTTTCGCAAAAAATTAGAGCAACATGAATAAAAGTAACGAGAAAAGACACAACTTTTATAGAGATTTGCTATACAAAGCCCTACTTTTCGTCGGCACGGTAGCAATCATCGTCTATTTCCTGCCCCGCGACGGAAAGTTCAACTATCAGTTTGACATCAACAAACCATGGAAATACGGCCAGCTGATAGCTACTTTCGACTTCCCCATCTACAAGACGGAAGACGTGGTGAAGCACGAACAGGACAGCATCCTCGCCCGGTTCCAGCCCTACTACCAAGAAGACAAGAACGTGGAAGACGAGGCCCTGAAGAAGCTGAAGAACGATTACCAGAGCCATAGCCGCCTGACGCACCTGAACTCCAATTACCTGCAATACATCGAAAAGAAGCTGAAGGAAGTCTATCAGGCTGGTATCCTGTCTTCCGAAGACATGGAAACGCTGCAAAAGGACAGTACACGAAGCATCATGACCGTAAGCGACAAGCTGGCCCGCCAGCAAAGTACCAACAGACTGTTCACCGTCAAGTCGGCTTACCACTATATCCTGACAGCCGACACCCTGCACTACAGCCCACGCATCCTGCGCCAGTGTGCCCTGAACGACTACCTCAACATTAACCTGACATTCGACGACCAACGCACGGAAAGCGCCCGAAAAGAAATGCTGGAGAACTATTCATGGGCCAACGGCATCGTGCTGAGCGGGCAGAAAATCATCGACCGCGGCGAAATCGTCAGTCCCGAAACGTTCAATATTCTGGAAAGCCTGCGCAAAGAATCTATCAAGCGCAGAGCCTCGACCAGCCAGAACCGGCTGACTTTAGTAGGACAGATACTTTACGTCAGTATCTTCATGTTGTGCTTCATGCTCTACCTGGACCTCTTTCGCAAAGATTATTACAACCGCAAGGGTAGCCTTTCGCTGCTCTTCGCGCTGGTCATGCTCTACAGCGTGGTGACATCTGTCATGGTGGCCAACAACCTGTTCAACGTTTACATATTGCCATACGCCATGCTGCCGGTCATCATCCGCGTATTCCTCGACTCGCGTACGGCTTTCCTGACACACAGTATCACCATCCTGATGTGTTCCATCTGTCTGCGCTATCCCCACGAGTTCATCCTGCTCCAGATTGCCGCCGGACTGGTAGCCATCTATAGCCTGCGCGAACTGTCGCAACGTTCACAACTCTTCAAGACGGCCGTACTGGTCATCCTGACCTATGCCGCCCTCTACTTCGCCTTCGAAATGATTACGGAGAACGACCTGTCCAAGCTGAACGGACGGATGTACATCTACTTCGTCATCAACGGAATCTTCCTGCTCTTCACCTACCCGCTGCTCTTCCTGCTGGAAAAGACTTTCGGCTTCACATCGAACGTGACGCTGGTCGAACTGTCCAACATCAACACACCGCTGCTGCGCCGCATGTCCGAGACCGTGCCGGGCACCTTCCAGCACTCCATGCAGGTGGCCAACCTGGCAGCCGAAGCAGCCAACCGCATCGGAGCCAAGAGTCAGCTGGTGCGTACCGGTGCCCTCTACCACGACATCGGCAAGATGGAGAACCCCGTATTCTTTACCGAGAACCAGCGGGGAGGCATCAACCCGCACAAGAACCTAAACTACGAGCAGAGTGCGCAAGTGGTCATCAGTCACGTCACCGGTGGTGTGAAGCTGGCCGAGAAGCACAACCTTCCCAAAGTAATCAAGGACTTCATCACTACCCACCACGGTAAAGGAAAGACTAAATACTTCTATATCTCGTGGAAGAACGAGCATCCTGGCCAGGAACCCGACGAAGCCCTGTTCACCTATCCCGGTCCGAATCCCTTCACCAAGGAACAGGCCGTACTGATGATGGCCGACTCGGTGGAAGCCGCTTCGCGCAGCCTGCCCCAGTATGACGAAGAAAGCATCAGCAACCTGGTGGAGAAGATTATCGACTCTCAGGTAGCCGAAGGCTACTTCAAGGAGTGCCCCATCACCTTCAAGGATATCGCCACCGTGAAGGAAGTGTTCAAGGAGAAGCTGAAGACCATCTACCACACACGCATCAGCTATCCCGAACTGAAAAAGCAAGAAAATAATAAAAAGTAAAACCTAATCCGATAGAACCATGAAACCTACTGCCAAAGAAGAACAACGCGCCCTGCGCTTCCTGCAACGCAACCAGCTGACGCCGGAACAGATTGCCGGATTCAGCTTCATGCAGCGTCATACTCCCGAACCCGAACGCCACAGCCCTGCCAACGTTTACGGTCCCGGTATCCTGACCCTGCGACTGAAGTCGGGCGAAGAGAAAATACGGATTGTACACCTGCACAACCATCCCACGGCACTGATACGCACCCTGGTGAGCCGCGGCATCGCCTTCGACAACCATCCGGCTGCCACGGAAGGAAGTACAAGGCCGACAGGCACCACCGTCTATCGCCGCATGTCGCTCTACATGTTCTGGTACTTCGTGCTGTTCATCCTTTGCCTCAGCCTGGCTTTCCATACGCTGAACATCGAACGCTGGACTGGAATCGTCCTTCCCATCCTGTTCTTCAGTGCGAGTCTCTACAGCATCTATCTGCTGCAGGTACGCTTCTGCTACCTCCGTCTGGAAGCCGACCGCCTGACCGTGGTCAGCGCCGGACGCGAAATCCACTATGCCTACGACAACCTGTTGAAGGTGAACTTCGACTTCGCGCGCGAGCCGAACGCTACACACGTCATGGAAATATTGGACAAGACCTATCGTTACCGCCTGTACTACATCGGCCGCGTGCCCCGCACGCAGCTCAACGAGATTGCTGAACGTCTCCGTCAGGCAGGCATCGACGCCACATGCAGCCTCAACGACGAGAAGCGGCACTATCATGACGTCTATCATGGATAATAGAGCATTGAGTCCTCTTAAAAAAAACTAAGAGGACTCAATGCTATTTTGCTGAAATCATTCTATTCAGTTTCCTTCTACAATAATTGTTTTAGTGTAATGTTTACCTGCCTTAAAATCACTTCCCTTAAATAAATCGCTAAGATACGTTTTGTTATCTTTGTCTGTTATACTTATCTGCAAGTCCTCTTCTTTCAAATTACAAGGAACCAACAACATATTAGCAGTAAAGTGATTAGAATCAATATTCACCAAATTCATTCTGATTTCGCTTGTATGCCCTACCCCAATAGATTCTCCTGATAAATCATAACGTTCTGAGACCCTTAGTTTGCCATTATTCGAACATAACTTAATATATTGGGGAGTTGTTCCTTCAGGCATAGTGATTTCAAAACTTAAAATACTCAAAAGCGAATGAAACTCCAATGTCTGCTGTATTTCCCCATTCTCACAGATACCTTTAGCCAACATTGCATTACGTGGTGCAAGATGTTCAAAGGTGTTATCACCACTCTGTCCAAAATAGCCATAATCCACTTCTACGTCAATACTTCTAGTATAAGACAAGTCTATACCATGTACCGCTATGAAATCTCCGGTCAATTCATCTCTGGATTCAGACTTATAAAGGTCAAAAGTTGCAGTACTTGTATTCTCTTGGCCATTATAACGATACTTTATAGCGTCCCAATGTTCAAGATCCGCCAAAGTGATTTGATCGCCTGGTTTCCATTTGACATTAATATTCTTTCCCTCTTCTTCATATACTACTCGGGTATCCATACCATATGGAGCTATTACTTGAAGGGTTTGAGGAATATTCATTCCTACTTCTTCGTCCACTGCGTTCGTACATGAAGAAAATATGAACATCCCTGCACCTGCAACTGTTATTATGTAACCTTTAATATTCATAGTTGTCCGCTTTTATGTTTTACATTGTTTTTATTATTCCCACACATCTTCTTCATAACCACCTGTACTAGCACCTGAGTTGGTAGCTGAAATTGCCATGCCGTTTTCGACTTCAACTTCGATGATTTCAATCGATGGACTTACATAATTTTCCTTTTCCATTTCTCAAACATTTTAGGTGAGTTCTATCAGTTCAAACAATTCACCTCCTTCAGGCAGCAGAACTCATTATCTGCCCGACTTTGGTTATTTTTTTGTAAAGATATTAACATATTTCATTACGCCCTAATTATTAGCAATAATTAACACAAAGCAGATTCAGATGATCTTTTGCTAAAGAAACTAGCACACATCGATAATTTTGAGATAAAGCCAAATTTCCTCGTTCCTCTTTCAGAAGTATCTGTACGTCGTTAGTTCCTGTCAAATAACACTTTTTAGAGTGGGTTCAAGATTGAAAATGGAGAATTAGTGGATGGAGAAACTATTCTATGAATCTCCTTAAAAAAACATCTTTTTTCAATCCACCTCTCAAAAGCATCTACAGGATGTTAATTTCTATCAAAAAAAACCGTTTTTTGAAATAGGCTCTTCCATTATCCATTCTTAATTTTTCAATTCCTCAAGCAGCCCGGCACAGGCATCCTCCAGCAGGTCGAGCACGTATTCGAAGCCTTCGGCGCCGCCGTAATAGGGGTCGGGCACGTGGTCGGCATGGGTGAAGCGGGTGCAATAGTCGGTCATGCGCCGGATTTTCCGCTCGGCCTCAACCGAGGGAGCACGTTCCTTCAGGTCTTCGATGTTGCGGTCGTCCATGCCGATGATGAGGTCGAAATCCTCGAAATCGCTGGTACGGACGGGACGCGAACGGTGTACAAGGTCGTAACCGCGGCGGGCGGCATGGGCACGCATCCGCGGGTCGGGCAGTTCGCCCTGATGGTAACTCAGGATACCGGCGGAGTCTATCACAAATTCATCGGCCCTTCCGGCTTCCTCCACCAGATGCTTCATCACGCCCTCGGCCGAAGAAGAACGGCAGATGTTACCCAGACAGACGAACAGGATGCGATGCTTTTTCGGGGTTTTCAGGTCTTTACTTTCCATATAGTTGCTTTTTAATTGTCAAATAAAATCATTCTTCCTCAAGAAAAGGCTCCCACAGCCGCCCAAACCCCTCTCAGGCGGAGGTATCGGAATGTTTGAAACATTCGGCCCCTATGTTTCAAACATAAGGCCTCTATGTTTTAAACATAAGGGAGCTGGGGTTGAAACCGAAGGAGACTGTGGTTAAATCTTCCCAAAGAGTTTGTAAAAAATAACAAAAAACAAATACCGCGTCATCCCGACCTTGAGCCGGGATCCACAACCACACAAGCAATCGGCAGACGATGGATCCCGCATCAAGTGCGGGATGACAGAATGGTAACGCATCTTCACTTTTGAGCCTCATTCCGTCAGCCCTATCTTCAAATATTCCTTGAACCGGCGCACGTCGGAGTTCAGAATCAGTGTTTCGGGAAAGTCGGCTTCCCGAACCAGCTCGAGCACGTATTCATAGTTGGCAATGTCGAACGAGATATGGGCATCGCTTCCCAGAATGACGGGCACTTCATACCGCTTGCACAGACGGAGAATCTCCAGGTTGTTGGGACGGGCTTCCTCCTTGTGGCGGCAGGGCTTCAGGGAGCTGTTGTTGATTTCGAGCAACGTGTGGTGTTCCTTTGCCGCCAGCACAACGGGTTCGAACAGCAGGCGGGCCGTACCGTCGCCGGGATGGCTGATGATGTGGATGTAGGGATTGGCTATCGCACGCAGCAGGCCCTGCGTGTTCTCCTCGGGGGTACCCGGCCGGTAGCAGAGCGAATGGATACCGGCAATGCGCAGGTCGAGCTTCTCCATGTGCGCTTCGTCCAGGTCGAGATGGCCTTCCGTGTCGAGGATATTGATTTCCGCGCCTAGCAGCAGGTCCACCCCATACATGCAGCGGGGTACGACGTGCAGGTTGCGGAAGTAAATCAGGTCGCAAGTGCCGGGGATGCCGGGCGTATGCTCGGTGATGCCCAGCAGTTCCAGCCCCTTGTCGGCCGCGGCCTGCGCCATCTCCTGCAGGGTGCTGAAAGCATGCCCGCTGGCCAGGGTATGCGTGTGTACGTCTAATGCTATCTTCATATCTGTATTCCTATATATATGCTACATCGGATCGACATCGTAGTAAACGATGAGCGACTTGAAACGGTCTTCGGCCACCATCTCGCGCTGCACCTGCACCAGCAGCTGGCGGGCACGGGCCATGGGAGCGTTGACTTCTATCTTGAGGACAATCTTGCGGATGAACAGCGTCTGTATGCGGGCCACGGGCGGTTTGTCGGGGCCCAGCACCCGTGCGCCGAAGACGGCACGCAGCTTGGCGGCCATGGTTTGCGCCATGACGCCGAGCAGCTGCTCATTACGGTGCTTCAGGTAAACATATACCAGCCGGTAGTAGGGCGGATAGCGGAACAGCTGCCGCTCGGCCAGCTGCCCGGATACCATCCCCTCGAAATCGTTGTGCATCACCTGCGGGATGATGGGATGGTCGATACTCTTGGTCTGCAGCACCACCCGCCCGCGCTTGTTCTTGCGCCCGGCCCGCCCGGCCACCTGTGCCATCAGCTGGAAAGCACGCTCGTAGGCGCGGAAGTCGGGATAGTTCATCATGGTGTCGGCGTTGAGGATGCCCACCACGCTGACGTGGTCGAAGTCCAACCCCTTGGACACCATCTGCGTACCGATAAGGATATCCGTCCGGCCCTGCTGGAAGTCGTGGATGATGCGTTCGTAGGCCGCCCGGGTACGGGTGGTATCCAGGTCCATGCGGGCCACGCGGGCTTCGGGAAAGATGGCTTTCACATCGTCTTCGATCTTCTCCGTGCCGAAGCCGCGGTTGCGCAGGTCCACCCCCTCGCAGGCGGGACACTGGCGGGGCACGGGCTGCGTGTAGCCGCAGTAATGGCAGGTCAGCTGGTTGAGCCCTTTATGATAGGTGAGACTGACGTCGCAGTTCTTGCACTTGGGCACCCAGCCGCACGTGTGGCACTCGATCATCGGTGCGAAGCCGCGGCGGTTCTGGAAGAGGATGACCTGCTCCTTCTGCTCCAGCGCCTCGCGCACATATTGCAGCAGCAGGGGCGAGAAGGGACCGTTCATGCGCTTCTTGCGTTGCAGCTCCTTGATGTCAACCGGAATGATTTCGGGCAGCTGGATTTCCTTGTAGCGCTCCTTCAGCTCCACCAAGGCATACTTACCGCCCTCGGTGGCGTTGTACCAGCTCTCCACGCTGGGCGTGGCGGTTCCAAGCAAGGTCTTGGCCCCGCACATGGAGGCCAGCACGATGGCCGCGTTGCGGGCATGGTAGCGGGGAGCGGGGTCCTGCTGCTTGTAGGTATTCTCGTGCTCCTCGTCAACGATGACCAGCCCCAGCCGCTGGAAGGGCAGGAAGAGGGACGAGCGCACGCCGAGGATGATGTCGTAGGGTTCCTGGGAGAGCTGCTTCTGCCACACCTCCACCCGCTCGGCGTCGGGGAACTTGGAATGGTAGATGCCCAGCCGGCTGCCGAAGACCCGCTTCAGACGCTCGGTAATCTGGGTGGTCAGAGCGATTTCGGGCAGCAGATAGAGCACCTGCCTGCCCTGATGGACAGCCTCATCAATGAGATGGATATAGATTTCGGTCTTACCGCTGGACGTGACTCCGTGGAGCAGGCAGACATTCTTTTCGCGGAACGAAGCACGGATTTCGTCGAAGGCCCGCTGCTGGTGGACGTTCAGTTCGTTGAGGGGCATCAAGGCTTGTGCAACGGTTTCCAGCCGTCCCACTTCCTGCTGATAGACCTCGAACACGCCTTTGTCCACCAGCCCGCCGAACACGGCAGGCGTGGCACCCGAACGTTTCAGCAGTTCGGCTTTCGACACCTCCTTGACCGCCTGCGCGCCCAGAGAATCGGAGAGTTCGATGTACTTCATCAGCAAGTCCAGCTGCTTGGGTGCCCGTCGCTGCAACTCGTCGAAGAAGAAGTGCAATCGCCGTTCATTGCGCGCCGCTTCGGTGAGGCGCACACGCGTCTCGGTCTTGGGCTTGTAGGTGCGCTTCAGCTCTTCCTTCACAAAGAGGGCGTCTTTTTCAAGCAACGACTTCACCACGGCGAGGATGTTCTTCAGGCCGCTGTCCTTCTCCAGCCGGGTCACCGTCTGCTCGGGCTCTGCAGCCAGCAGGTCGAGCACTTTCTGTTCGCGTTCGGACAGCGGCTCCGTAGCTTCGAAGTCAGGATTATACTCCACCACCGTTTCGCTCTCCAGCTTCAATCCCGAGGGCAAGGCCGCCTTATAGACATCGCCCTGTGTACAGAGGTAATAGTCGGCCAGCCACTCCCAGAACTTGAACTGCAGGGGCAGCAGGATGGGCTGTCCGTCGAGCACGGCCGACACCTCCTTCACCTCGTAGTCCTGCGGCTTCAGACCATGCACGTTGCGCACAATGCCCGTGTAGTACTTCTTCCTTCCGAAGGGTACCACCACCCGGCAGCCTATCTGTACCTCCCCGTCCATTTCAGGCGGCAGGGCATACGTGAAACAGGCATGCAGGGGCAAGGGCAATATGACGTCGACAAACTTTTCCATCGTGGTGCAAAGATACTACTAATCTGAAGACGGTGCAAAAAAAACGCTACCCATCCACAGACGGGTAGCGCCACTATTATTTATCGTAAAAATCCTGTTTAGAAAATGTAGGCTAAGGAAACCTGCCAAGTTTTGGTCTTGCCATTTCCTCCTATTTCATCCATAAGAGTATCCCCTACATTTTTCCAAGAAAACGAATCACCTAAAGGAACCTGATAATTCACACCTATCTGTAAATGTTGGATTAGCTTCAAACCAGCCCCAATATTCAATCCTACCTGAGTAGTCTTTGTATCCCAACCATCCCATTCGGTATCCTTAAAGTTAAAATAGAAATCAGGACCTGCAGCTACATAAATTCCTAACATACTTCCCAAACCAATCGTATATTTCAGATTTACAGGAATCTCAACACCCTGCTGCTTCCATTCATCTTCACCGCGTTGTGAATACATAACAGCTGCATCAATCCCTAATCCTACAACAGGAATTGTAAATTCAGCCATAGGACCAATAAAAAATCCTGTAGTATTATCACTTGAAGGTCCTTCCTTAAAATCCAGCTTAGACATATTCAAACCGCCTTTTACACCCCACTTGAGAAGCTGGGCCTGAGCAGGCGTAGCCAGTGCCAGACAGCACACAGCCACCAACAAAATACTAAAAACCTTTTTCATAATCTTCACTTTTTAAGTTTTGGGCAAATATATGTAAAATAATCCATAAAAACGGAACATCTTTTCAGAAAACATACTACCTTTGCACGACTGAATTAAGGAAAGATGCCGGAGTGGTCGATCGGGCCGCACTCGAAATGCGGTGAACGGGCAACTGTTCCCAGGGTTCGAATCCCTGTCTTTCCGCTGAAAAAGGATGTAAATCTGACCGCAAGATTTGCATCCTTTTCTTCTTGTCAAACGTTATGCACCATGAAAATGTTCATCATTGCCGCCCTGACGGCTCTTTTTTTAACAAATCACGGTTGTCGTCCTACTACAGACCGACATGAGCAGCTACGCACAGAGCTCCAAGAATTTACAGATACACTGGATGCGCAAATTGGCATTGCCCTTCTGACAGAAGAAGGAGACAGCCTGACCCTCAACAGCCACCTACACTACGAAATGATGAGTGTATTCAAATTCCACCAAGCATTGGCCGTATGCGATTATTTGTACCGCAACAAGCTATCACTCGACACGATACTTCCTATCACCATCGATGATCTGAAACCCGATACCTGGAGCCCACTCAGAGACAAATACCAGCAAGAAGAACATGCAGACAGCATGGACATCAGCGTCCGTTGCCTGATGGAATATACCTTACAACAAAGCGACAACAATGCCTGCGATATTCTATTCGACCGCCTCGTTTCGCCAGCCGAAACAGACGCCTTCATCCGAGCATGCGGAGGAATGGAGGAATTCGGTATCGCCCATACCGAGGCGGAGATGCAGAAAGACCACAAGCTCAGCGAAGGCAACTGGAGCACTCCTTATGCAGCGGCTGTCCTCTTGAAACGATTCCTGGAAACAGACCTCATCAAAGAACCTTACAAAACATTTGTAAAAGGAACCATGATTGCCTGCCAGACCGGCACGGCACGCCTGCCCGCCCCGCTACTCGGAAGCCAAGCCACAATAGGCCATAAAACTGGAAGCGGATATACTACAGCGGACGGACGCTTGGCAGCCACCAACGACCTCGGATTCATCACCCTGCCCGACGGAACCCGATACATTCTGGCGGTCTTCGTCAAAGATTCGGGATACAGTGCACCACAAACGGAGATGATTATCGGACAGATATCACAAATTGTATTCAACCACCTGCAAAAACACTAACCACCCTTATGATATCAATCAGAAAAACCCGTATAGAAGAAATCGACTGCCTGATGGACATCTTCGAACAAGGCAAACGCATCATGCGAAAAAGCGGGAACAAGAAGCAATGGACAGGCGGATACCCCACCAAAGAGCTGATACAAAAGGATATAGAAGCTGGCAACAGCTACGTATGCCTGAATGAGCAGGAATGCATCATCGGAACTTTCACTTTCATCGCGGGCAAGGATCCTACATATGCCCGCATCTACGAAGGGCAGTGGCTCGACGACGAGCAGCCCTACGCCACTATCCACCGCCTGGCCAGCACGGAAGACAGCCACGGCGTAGCAGCGGCCTGCCTGGAGTGGTGCTACACACAGATACAGAACCTGCGGGCAGACACTCACCGCGACAACCACATCCTGCAACACATCCTGCAGAAGCACGGGTTCCGCTACTGCGGCATCATCTACCTGCTGAACGGAGACGAACGGTTGGCATACCAGAAGATTGACGGCTAACCGCTAACAATACTTCCTCTTCAGTTCCTCCACCGGCATGCCCGTGAAATAATCCTCAATAAAGTCCCACCGTTGTTCGTCGGTCAGGCTGCCGGAGCCAAAAAACATCCTGAACAGCTCGACCTGCTCCTCGAACAAGTGTTCGTTGGCATCGAGGATCAAGTTGCGGTAATTATCCGCAGCAGCCAACTGCTCCAAGGTGTCCATGTCGCTGAACCGCACATGTACACACGGCGTACCTCCACCTGCCACACTGAATGACAGACCACCAAGCATGGACAGCAGGTTAAGCAGCATGTTCAGGTCGGAAAAAGGCGTGCAGTAGAACTGAAGACGATCTCCCTTCTGCCCCACGATGCGCTGGGCGAATAACTTCTGATAGCGCGAAAGCAACAGATCGAAACCACGGGTGACGGTAAACGACAAGTCGTTGGATTCCTTCTTCTTCTGGGTACTGATGTAACTCACGCTACGCCCTTCTTCCGTGCGGCTCTCAAGCAGGGAGCCAAGGAAACGCTTGGCGGAGCGTACATCCACACTATGCGCGGCAAAGACGGCCCGCAGTTCCTCTTCATCGAAACGTCCCTTGCTCTTCAGCAAAGCCGTCTTGAGCAAATCAATCAAACTCTTGAACAAGGCATCCATACGGCGGCGCAACGTGTCGGCATCTTCCTTCAACAGTACCTCGTGTTTGCCGACGGAAACAGCCCGCGCGCCTTCGCAGAGCGTACCGTTGTTCAGTTTCTGCTTGAATTCCTTGTAGCCCAGTTCCGGGAAACGCTCTTCCCACAAACGATCAAGGCGGGCCAGATACACCCCTTCCTCACCCTCTATCGGAGTCAGATAGGCGGCATACTCACGGGCAAAGGCATCACCCGTCTTGTCCTGTACATAGCCTTCCACCAGCAGGTTCTGCGGGCTGACTTCCAGCAGGCGACGACCGTAACGTTTCTGTATGTCGTCCTCCAGCCACAACAGAGCCGTCTTGATGAGCTGGCCCAACTCGGCTTCATACTCCAGCTTGTTTTTCATGCGCGGCAGCTTCACCACAAACTCGAAGTCGGAGAGCGACACCAGCATCTCGTCCTTGCATCCTTTCATATGATACACCTCCACCAGCTTCTGCAGGATCTGGGCCAACTGCTCCTGGGCGATGGCCCCCATCTGGTGCAGGCGGTTCATGTAATAAAAGTCGCGTTCGTGAAAGTCGGTGGCCGATATGCCTTGCACGGAAGCGTCGCGGGCAGCACGCCCGATCTCCTGCACGTAGTCAACAAACGTGCTCGACGGAGCCACATGATACACACGGTCGATGTCGCTGATATCCACCCCCATGCCGAAAGCCTTGGTAGCCACAATCAGCCGTTTGCTTCCATCCTTGAAAGCATCCACGATAGCCGCTTTCTGTACCTTGTCCTTCTTGCCGTAATAGGACGAGACGAGCGGCCAGTCAGAAGGTTTCACCCATGACTTCAACCGCATGTCAATACCGCCTGCGAAAGGATAATAGAGCAGGGTCTTGTGGCCATCCAGGAAGTCATCCACACGTGCGGTCACGGTGCGCTGTTTGGCCTTGTCGTAGGTTTCGCCTTCTCCCAACTGCAACTGGCGGATATCAAATCCGATGTTACGACGCTTCACCGTGCCGATATAGAGTACGCAGGGATCCATCTGCAGCGAACGGACGGTCTCGAATACCATGTCGTTGCCTCCGTCGGGGTTCCACACAGCCGTAGCCGTCAGGGCAAACAACGGAAACTCATAGCCCAACGTCTGCTTCAGCCCTGAGAGGTAGCGGCCCAGAAACCAGTAGTCCACCCGGAACTCCTTACCCCAGGTGGTCACTGTATGGGCTTCGTCGATTACGACCAACCCAATGTGACGGCCGCCCACGAAATAACGGATGTCATAGGACAGCAACAGCTCGGGCGACAGATAGAATAAGTCCACCTCCCCTTCGCGTACCCGGCGATAGACCTCCGCCTTCTGTTCAGGCGAAAGATCGGACGAGGCATAGGCCACACGCTCATAGCCCAAATCCTGCAGGCTCTCCACCTGATCGACAATCAACGCCTTCAGAGGCGACACGATGAGGGTGAGCAGCCCGTAAGCCCGTCCCAGATAGATACCAGGCAACTGAAAGAGCAGAGATTTGCCCGAACCTGTAGGAGCCGTCAGCAATACATTCTCCGGACTTTCCTGGCCACTTTCCGCCTTCTCTGCCTCGCGGATGACATGCTCGATGAGTTGCCCCTGCGACAAGACCACCTTATCTTTTCCGACAAACAGATCCTTGTAGATTTCAAGTTCACGGAATTGCCGGTAACCATACACTTCATTCAAAAGCCGGACCACTTCATCTCTACATTCAAATGCCGAACCGCAACCATCCAACGCCGGCAAGCGGCACCCTTTCATTTCTCGTGCAATCATGATATTCCTGAAATGCGATATACTACATTATTATATAAAAGAAAAAGGCAGTCCGTCGGCCATGGATACAGACCTTCAGGACCACCTTTCTTTATTTCTAAATCTATTTGCTGCAAAGCTGTTGCTTCAGATATGCGTAATCAATACTCCTCTTCGTTGAAGAAGAAATCCTCCTTACTGGGATAATCGGGCCAGATATCTTCAATGCTTTCATAAATCTCGCCTTCATCTTCCATCTCCTGCAAATTCTCAATCACTTCAAGCGGAGCACCCGAACGCATAGCATAATCAATCAGTTCATCCTTAGTTGCCGGCCAAGGGGCATCTTCCAGCTTCGATGCCAATTCCAATGTCCAATACATAGTTTCTAAGCCTTTTAAATTGTGTATAATATTCGTTCTCTCAATATTTCCGGCAAAAGTATAACATTTTATCTCACTTGCAACTATTCTGCCAAAATATTTCGTCTTTTTTATTGTCCAGATTGATTTTGCGGGAAAGAACGAACAAATAATCGGACAAACGGTTCATATAGGCCAGCAATTCAGCCGAAACAGGGGCCTCCTGAGCCAACGAAAGAATACGTCGCTCGGCCCGCCGACAGACGGTCCGACATACGTGGCAAAGAGCTGCTCCTTCATCACCTCCCGGCAACACAAACGCCTTCAGAGGCGGAACAAGGCTGTCCAGCCGGTCTATTTCCGCTTCGACTTTTGCAACCTGTTCGGGAGTGACGATACTCGCCGCACGAAGTTCTGTTTTTTCACTGTCGGTAGCCAGATAGCTGCCTACCACAAACAATTCGTTCTGTATCCACTGCACAAAAGTCCGGTCTTCATCCTTCAGGCGCGTGACCAGCAAACCCAAGAAAGAGTTCAGTTCGTCCACCGTACCATACGCCTCCAGCCGGATATCTGTTTTGGATACGCGCGTTCCTCCCACCAGCGACGTTTTTCCACCATCGCCCGTACGGGTGTATATCAAACTTTTTTTCATAATATCTATCATTTTATGTTTTCAACAAGTTTCAGAAATTCACCAGATAATGCTGCTTGATTTTCGTCCGGTCAAAGAAAATGATACCCAGGTCGTAAAGGTCGAAGGTGATGCCGCAGCGTTCGTCCTGTTTCATCGCCTCCCACAAGCGCCGCATGGTCCGGGTGTAGCGGATACCTTCAATAACGAACACCGAACAACCACGTGTCCGTTCCACGCACTGCCGGAATACCTCTTCCACAAAGTCGGGGTGGTGCCAGTCGTGCAGATAAAGGAAATCGACGGGGACACCCGACTCCAGGAACAGCTCGTCCAGCCCTGCGGCTGCGGTATAAGCGGCCCTTTCCCTGGCGGCCTTCAGGTAAAGCCCCGAGGCAGAAAGACATCCGGCATCGACAATCGTCTCCGGCCGCGCATAATTGACAAGACGGAACAGCAATCGTTTCACCTTGAGCGATTCACCCCGCCACCTCCTGGGCCACCGGGACGCCAGTTGTTTTTCCTCTTCCAGCAGAAAAGCGTATTTATAATAGGGTGCAGTCTCGTAAATGACTCCCGTAATCAAATGGAAGGCAAAAGGAGAATGCACTCCATACCCACGCCGATGGCGGAAGCGGGCCAGCCGCACGAAAGGACGTTTGCACAAGATGGAGATACGGTTCATGTTCCTGTCTTTTTATCTTTGCAAAGATAAGCGAATCCGGCAGAAATCCATCAGCCGAGGGAATTATTTTGCACCCGCCCTGACGAAGTGCTTCCAGATGTTGTCACGCAGTGCTGCGTCAGGTGGTGAGGAAGTGCTGCATGACGCCTTCAGAAAGCACTTCCTCACGGGGCAAGAAAGCACTGTGTTACCTTGCTTAAAACACCCTTTTCTCTACCCAATAAAATACTTTAGCAGAAAACACTCCGTCAAAATGTACTTCATGGCCGTGAACTTACAATGGAAGGACAGTAGGTGTACCAACACATAGCTGAGCTCATGTCACATACATTGTTATTTCCCCACTCCAAGAGACAGGTCATGGCTACGTTCAAGTAGCCCCAAAAAGGAAGAAGTCCTGATAATCGAATGATTATCAAGACTTCTTAAACCTGTACCCAGACCCGGTACAAGGCATAGAAATCATACGAAAAGAAAAGAATTTATCTTCCTTATTATCAGTCATTTGCATATTTCTTATTTTCTCCATTTTTGCCATATTTTGCCCATTTTTCGTCATTAAGTACACTTTTAGTACACTTTGAAATTCCATTTTCTTTTGTACCTTTG
>DXAV01000009.1 GCA_019116805.1 Candidatus Bacteroides merdavium
CTCTGACACTAGTACGAGAGGACCGTGTTGGACTGACCTCTGGTTTACCGGTTGTGCCGCCAGGTGCATTGCCGGGTATCTAAGTCGGGATCGGATAAGCGCTGAAAGCATCTAAGTGCGAAGCCGGCCACAAGATTAGATTTCTCAGGGTCGTTGTAGACGACAACGTTGATAGGACGCAGGTGTAAAGGTGGTGACATCAAAGCCGAGCGTTACTAATTGCCCGTAAGCTTTTTGTTGCCTGTCCTTTTGGGACGGTATATACGTTCAGCGTTTGCTTTTTCTGTCTTCATGTCAACCTTATTCAGGTGGCTACAGCACCGGGGTTCCACCTCTTCCCATTCCGAACAGAGAAGTTAAGCCCGGTCACGCCGATGGTACTGCGTAACAGTGGGAGAGTAGGTCGCCGCCGTTTTCTTCAGAAGTCCTCCGTAACGAATCCGTTACGGGGGACTTTCTCTTTTTGGTGCATTGCCTGATTTTTGCTATATTTGCCGCGAATTTTTTTAATAGACTTATTTTTAATATTAATTGAACTTATGAAAACAAAAGTATTTTTGGCTGCGGCATTTGTGTTTTCACTGGCTATGATGTCATGTGGTAATAAGAAAGCCGCAGATGCAAATGTGGAAACAACTGTGCAGGTTTGTGATTCTGCATGTACGTAGTCCGCTGGAGAGTGTTGTGCCAACGATAGTACTTGCAATGGTAATTGTAATGGTGCTTGTGCTGGTAATTGTGAAGAAACAGGTTGTCAGAAGAAGGCATGCGATAAGGCTTGTGAGAAATAATCTTCAGTATTGATGAATAATGATAGGGATGTATCCAACGGGTGCGTCCCTTTTTTGTGTCATATTCTTTGCAATATTATGCGTGTTGTTATAAAATGTTGTGTTTTGCTTGAAAAAAGTAACGGATTTGTTTGCATACTATGAAATAATCTCTACCTTTGCATCGTTTTAAAACCAAAATGAAGATAAGATGATACAGAACTTTACATATATTCTGCTGTGCGGCATTATTATTCTGCTAGGAAGATGTAGCGGAAGTGAGTGTCGTGCGTGAATATATGTAAGTTGAATAATATATGAAGCCTTTCTCACTTCCTTGGTGTGAAAGGCTTTTTTGTTGGACATAACTTAAATACAATATAAAAAGATGAGTGATAGATTATTTATTTTCGACACAACGCTTCGCGACGGCGAGCAGGTTCCAGGATGTCAGTTGAATACGGTAGAGAAAATTCAAGTGGCCAAGCAACTGGAACTGCTGGGCGTGGACGTCATTGAAGCAGGTTTCCCCATTTCGAGTCCTGGCGACTTCAATTCGGTGATTGAAATATCCAAAGCTGTGACATGGCCTACTATTTGTGCCTTGACACGTGCTGTGCAGAAAGATATAGACGTGGCGGCTGAAGCCCTGAAATATGCCAAGCATAAACGTATTCATACGGGTATAGGCACTTCAGATTCGCATATTCGTTATAAATTCAATTCTAACCGCGAGGAAATTATTGAGCGGGCTGTGGCGGCCGTGAAGTATGCCCGCCGTTTTGTGGATGACGTAGAGTTCTATGCTGAAGATGCCGGCCGTACGGAGAATGAATACTTGGCACGAGTTATTGAAGCTGTCATTAAAGCGGGAGCAACGGTGGTGAACATCCCCGATACGACGGGTTATTGTCTGCCTTCGGAATATGGTGCTAAGATCAAGTACCTGATGGAGCATGTGGACGGTATTCACAATGCAGTTATTTCCACTCACTGCCACAATGATTTGGGTATGGCTACGGCCAACACAATGGCGGGCGTACTGAATGGTGCCCGTCAGGTGGAAGTGACCATCAACGGTATTGGCGAACGTGCGGGAAATACGTCGTTGGAAGAAGTTGCGATGATCATCAAGTGCCACAAGGATATCGACATCGAAACGAATATTAATACGCAGAAGATATATCCCACGAGCCGCATGGTATCCAGCTTGATGAATATGCCTGTACAGCCCAACAAGGCCATCGTGGGTCGCAATGCTTTCGCTCATTCCTCGGGTATTCATCAGGATGGCGTGTTGAAGAACGTACAGACGTATGAAATTATTGATCCGCACGATGTAGGTATCGACGACAATTCCATCGTACTGACCGCCCGTAGCGGACGTGCAGCTCTGAAGAATCGTCTGCATGTGTTGGGTGTGGAACTGACGCAGGAAAAACTGGATAAAATATACGAAGAATTCCTCAAACTGGCTGACAAAAAGAAGGATATCAACGACGACGATATCCTCGTACTGGCCGGTGCCGACCGTACTCAGAACCATCGCATCAAGTTGGAATACCTGCAGGTGACCAGCGGTGTGGGGGTTCGTTCTGTAGCCAGCCTTGGTTTGAATATTTCGGGTGAGAAGTTCGAGGCGGCCGCCAGCGGAAACGGTCCGGTAGATGCTGCCATCAAGGCATTGAAGAAGATTATCGACCGTCAGATGACACTGAAGGAATTCACCATTCAGGCTATCAGCAAGGGTAGCGACGACATGGGTAAGGTACACATGCAGGTGGAGTACGACAACCGCATCTATTACGGTTTTGGTGCCAATACCGATATCATCGCCGCTTCTGTCGAGGCGTATATCGATTGTATCAATAAGTTTAAGTCATGATTTTAATAGTAACCATTGATAGATATGAATACACTCTTTGATAAAATATGGGACGCCCACGTGGTACAGAAGGTGGAGGATGGCCCTACACAACTTTACATTGACCGCCTCTATTGCCACGAGGTAACCAGTCCGCAGGCTTTCGAAGGTCTTCGTGCCCGCGGCCTTCGTTGTTTCCGTCCTGAGAAGATATTTTGCATGCCCGACCACAACACACCGACGCATGATCAGGACAAGCCGATTGAAGACCCGGTTTCTCGTACACAAGTAGATACGTTGGCAAAGAATGCTGAGGAATTTGGCTTGACACACTTCGGTATGATGAATCCAAAGAACGGTATCATTCACGTCGTAGGTCCTGAACGGGGATTGACGTTGCCAGGTATGACCATCGTCTGCGGCGACTCGCACACCTCGACCCACGGAGCGATGGGCGCTGTAGCTTTCGGTATCGGTACCAGCGAGGTGGAGATGGTGATGGCTTCGCAATGCATCCTCCAGACACGGCCCAAAACGATGCGTATTACCGTCGATGGTAGGCTGGGCAAGGGGGTGACGGCAAAAGATTTGGCCCTCTATATGATGTCGAAGATGACAACCAGCGGTGCCACGGGTTATTTCGTGGAATATGCAGGCGAGGCCGTACGCAGCCTGACGATGGAAGGCCGACTGACCTTGTGTAACCTCTCCATCGAGATGGGGGCACGCGGCGGTATGGTGGCGCCCGACGAGGTGACCTTCGACTATATCAAAGGTCGTGAATATGCTCCGAAAGGCGAAGCGTGGGACAAGGCTGTGGCTTATTGGAAGACGCTGAAGAGCGACGACGATGCCGTGTTCGACAAGGAAGTGCGCTTCGATGCTGCCGACATCGAGCCGATGATTACTTACGGCACCAACCCCGGTATGGGCATGGGTATCACCGCTCACATCCCTACGACCGAAGGCATGGGCGAGGCGGCACAGGCTTCGTTCAAGAAATCGCTGGGTTACATGGGCTTCGAGCCGGGCGAGTCTTTGTTGGGTAAGAAGATTGACTACGTTTTCCTTGGTGCTTGTACCAACGGCCGCATCGAGGACTTCCGTGCTTTTGCCTCCATCGCCAAGGGACGCAAGAAGGCTCCGCACGTGGTGGCCTGGCTGGTGCCCGGCTCGTGGATGGTCGATGCGCAGATACGCGAGGAAGGATTGGACGAGGTGCTGGCTGAAGCCGGTTTTGAAATCCGTCAACCGGGCTGTTCGGCCTGTCTGGCGATGAACGATGATAAAGTGCCTGCAGGCAAGTATGCCGTGTCCACGTCGAACCGCAATTTCGAAGGACGCCAGGGACCTGGTTCGCGTACGCTGCTGGCCAGCCCGTTGACCGCCGCCGCGGCTGCCGTGACGGGCGTGATTACCGACCCGCGGACATTGCTGGACTAAAACACTGTTTTGTAGTCCGTAAAGCACTGCTTTAAGGACTGCAAAGCATCGCTTTACTGAGAACAAAGAAAAGATGTATCGTAATATTCAATAGACGAATAATGAAACAGAAATTCAACATCATAACCTCCACCTGCGTTCCCCTTCCGCTGGAGAACGTGGATACCGACCAGATTATCCCTGCCCGCTTCCTTAAGGCGACAACCCGCGAGGAGAAGTTTTTTGGCGACAACCTCTTCCGCGACTGGCGCTACAATGCCGACGGCACACTGAACAAGGACTTTGTGCTGAACAACCCTGCCTACAGTGGCTGCATCCTCGTGGCCGGTAAGAACTTCGGTTCGGGCTCCAGCCGCGAACATGCTGCCTGGGCCATTGCCGGGTATGGCTTCCGCGTGGTTATCTCCAGCTTTTTTGCCGATATTCACAAGAACAACGAACTGAACAACTTCGTGCTGCCCGTCGTGGTGAGCGAAGGCTTCCTGAAGGAACTGTTCGAAAGCATTGCCGCTGATCCTAAGACCGAGGTGGAAGTGAATCTGCCCGCCCAAACTGTGACCAATAAGGCGACGGGTCGTAGTGAAACCTTTGAAATCAATGCCTACAAGAAGCATTGCCTGATGAACGGATTGGACGACATTGATTTCCTTGTGGAGAACAAGGGGAAGATTGAGGAATACGAATCGATGGCACAGAGATAACATCGCGTGCCATAATACAAACGAATTATGAATCATCCGAGAATAGAAATCATGGACACCACCCTGCGCGACGGTGAGCAGACCAGCGGCGTCTCCTTCGTGCCCCACGAGAAGCTGATGATAGCTCGTCTGCTGCTCGAGGAACTGAAGGTGGATCGCGTGGAGGTTGCCTCCGCCCGCGTGTCCGACGGCGAGGCCGATGCCGTGCGCATGATTTGTGACTGGGCTGCCCGACGTGGTCTGTTGCAACGTGTCGAGGTACTTGGCTTCGTGGACGGGCATGCGTCCGTCGATTGGATACACGCCGCAGGATGCCGTGTCATCAACTTGCTGTGTAAGGGCTCGCTCAAACACTGCACCTACCAGCTGAAGAAGACACCCGAGGAACACATCGCCGATATTCGTTTGGTGGTGGACTATGCCGAGGCGCTCGATATGGAGGTGAACGTTTACCTCGAAGACTGGAGCAACGGTATGAAGGACTCGCCCGAATACGTCTTCCAACTGATGGACGGTCTTGCGGGCACTGGCATTCGCCGATTCATGCTGCCTGACACGCTGGGCATACTTAACCCCCTGCAGGTTATCGAATACATGCGCAAGATGAAGAAGCGCTATCCGCAGGCGCACTTCGACTTCCACGCACACAACGACTACGACCTCGCCGTCTCCAACGTACTGGCTGCCGTGCTGAGTGGATGCCGAGGACTGCACACCACTATCAACGGCTTGGGCGAACGTGCCGGCAACGCACCATTGGCCAGTGTGCAAGCCATTCTGAAGGACCACTTCAATGCCGTGACTGGCATTGACGAAAGCCGCCTGAACGAGGTGAGCCGTGTCGTGGAGTCGTACTCCGGCATTGCCATTCCCGCCAACAAGCCTATCGTCGGCGAAAACGTCTTCACGCAGGTGGCGGGCGTACATGCCGACGGCGACAACAAGCGCAACCTCTACTACAACGACCTGTTGCCTGAACGCTTCGGCCGACGGCGCGAGTATGCGCTGGGCAAGAATTCGGGCAAGGCCAACATCCGCAAGAATCTGGAAGACTTGGGGCTGCAATTGGACGATGAGTCGATGCGTAAAGTCACCGAACGCATCATCGAATTGGGCGACAAGAAGGAACTTGTTACGCAGGAAGACCTGCCTTATATCGTTTCCGACGTGCTGAAGCACGATGTCCGCACCGAGCGTGTCAAGCTCAAGAGCTATATCGTCAACTTGGCCTACGGGCTGAAACCGATGGCTACCATCAAGGTTGAGGTAAACGGAAAGGAATACGAGGAAAACAGTAGTGGCGACGGTCAGTATGATGCCTTCGTCCGCGCCTTGCGCAAAGTGTATAAAGGTACCCTCGGCCGACGCTTCCCGATGCTGACGAACTACGCCGTGAGCATACCTCCCGGCGGACGCACCGACGCCTTCGTGCAGACGGTCATCACGTGGAGCTTCGACGACAAGGTGTTCCGCACCCGAGGCCTCGACGCCGACCAGACGGAGGCTGCCATCAAGGCCACGATGAAGATGCTGAACCTTATTGAGGACAGCTATGACGAAGCTCCGGTATCTTCCGAATCTTCTCTGTGTATGTAACTGTATCAGCCTGCGCGGGTAGTTACCGTTTCCTGGTTGTAGAACGAGCGTTTCCTGCTTGCGGAACGAACGTTTCCTGCCGGAGGAACAAGCGTTTCCTGCTTAGGGAACGAGAGTTTCCTATAGGGGGAACGGAGGTTACTTCTTGGGGAAACATCAGTGTAGGCATTGTTACAGGTGCGGGCATTTGTTTTGCCTTTTCTAGTGGAAGCAAGGAACCTGCTTTGATTTTTAAGAAAAATTAGAGTCGGAGCTACGGAATAAAATGCTTATTTTGAGCTCTGAAACAAAAGAAACGGAAATGAATAAAATACGTCTGAAACCTTGGCTGCGTTACGTGCTGGTTTTCGTCTTGCTGCTGGTCATCAATGGCCTTCTGCGCTGGATAAGTCCCGGCGAGGAGTGGAAAGATGGTAATCTGCTGGTCAGCCTTGTGGCGACGGCCTTGCTTACCGCAGGTTTTATCGTCACGGACCGTCGGTGCCTCAGGAACAAGAAGTATAAAGACAAGGTAGAAGAATTATTAAAAAACAACGAATAAACGATATGGAACTGAAAGTAGCAGTATTGGCCGGTGACGGTATCGGCCCCGAAATATCCGCCGTAGGCGTGGATGTAATGACCGCCGTATGTGAGAAGTTTGGACACAAGGTGACGTACGAGTACGCCCTTTGCGGCGCGCATGCCATCGATGAGGTGGGCGACCCTTTCCCTGAAGAGACCTATCAGATATGCAAGAATGCCGACGCTGTTCTCTTCTCTGCTGTTGGCGACCCCAAGTTTGACAACGACCCTACGGCCAAGGTACGCCCCGAACAAGGATTGCTGGCCATGCGCAAGAAGCTGGGGCTTTTTGCCAACATCCGCCCTGTGCAGACATTCAAATGCCTCGTGCACAAGTCGCCTTTGCGTGCCGAGCTGGTCGAAGGTGCCGACTTTCTCTGTATCCGTGAACTTACCGGCGGTATGTATTTCGGCGAGAAGTATCAGGACAACGACAAGGCGTGGGACACGAACTATTACACGCGTCCTGAGGTGGAGCGCATCCTGCGCGTCGGCTTCGAGTACGCCATGAAGCGCCGCAAGCACCTGACGGTGGTTGATAAGGCCAACGTGCTGGCATCTTCCCGCCTTTGGCGCCAGATAGCGCAAGAGATGGCTCCGCAATATCCCGAGGTGACGACCGACTATATGTACGTTGACAACGCCGCCATGAAGATGATACAGGAACCGCGCTTCTTCGATGTGATGGTTACCGAGAATACCTTCGGTGATATCCTCACGGATGAAGGCTCTGTTATCAGTGGTTCGATGGGGTTGCTTCCTTCGGCCTCTACGGGCGATAGTACGCCGGTTTTCGAGCCCATCCACGGTTCGTGGCCGCAGGCCAAGGGATTGAACATTGCCAACCCATTGGCACAAGTGCTGTCCGTGGCCATGCTCTTTGAGTACTTCAACCTCAAGGAAGAGGGTGCACTCATCCGCCGTGCGGTCGATGCTTCGCTCGATGCCAACGTTCGCACTCCTGAGATTCAGGTCGAAGGCGGTGCCAAGTATGGTACGAAGGAAGTCGGTGCTTGGCTGGTTGATTATCTGAAGAAAGCTTGACGCGCCATGATAGCCCGGAACCTTATCGACCTTGTGGGCCGTACGCCGCTCATGGAGCTTGCAGCCTACAGCCGTCTGCACGGTTTGAAGTGTCCGCTGGTGGCGAAGTTGGAGATGTTCAACCCCTCGGGCAGCGTCAAGGCACGCACCGCCCTCGCCCTAATAACCGACGCCGAGGCACGCGGCCTGCTGCGTCCGGGGGCCACGCTCATCGAGCCCACCAGCGGCAACACGGGCATCGGACTGGCCATGGTGGCCGCCATCAAGGGCTACCGCCTCGTCCTCACCATGCCCGAGACGATGAGCCTCGAACGCCGCAACCTGCTTGCGGCGCTCGGCGCGGAGATTGTCCTCACGCCCGGTGCGCAGGGCATGGCGGGTTCCATCGCGGCGGCCGAGGCCCTGCGCGACGCCACGCCCGGCGCCGTCATCCTCCAGCAGTTCGACAACCCCGCCAACGCCGCCGTGCACGAGCGCACCACCGGCGAGGAAGTGTGGGCTGACATGGACGGGCAGGTTGATGTTTTTGTGGCAGGCGTAGGTACAGGTGGCACCGTCAGCGGCGTGGCCCGAGCGCTCAAACGTCACAATGCGGCCGTGCGTATAGTGGCTGTCGAACCGGCTTCGTCGCCCGTGCTCAGCGGCGGTCAGGCAGGACCACATCGTTTGCAGGGTATCGGCGCGAACTTCGTGCCTGGTAATTACGACGCTTCTGTCATCGACGAAGTGCTTCCCGTGGCTGACGACGACGCCTTCCGTGCGGCCCGTGAACTGGCTGCAACCGAAGGACTGCTGGCCGGTATCTCCTCGGGTGCTGCCCTTCATGCTGCTTGTATTCTGGCCCAGCGTTCCGAATGGCAGGGCAAACGCATTGTGGTGCTTCTGCCCGATACGGGTGAGCGTTATCTGTCGGCGGGGTTGTATTGACCGTGCATCGTTTTCACCTTTATATATAGTATGTTTATCGTTATGAAGAAAACCCTTCTTTTCCTCCTGCTGACCGTGGTCGGCAGTTTGCCGGCTTTGTCGCAGACCTATGACGAATGGTGCGAGCGTGCTGTGCTTGCCACCGAGCAAGACAGTTTGGAACGTGCCGAGGAATGTATCCGACAGGCCCTGCGGTTGGAGCCCGCCAATCCACGCAACGCCCTGCTTTTCTCCAACCTGGGTACCATCCAACGCATCCAGCGCCGCTACGAGCAGGCGTTGGAGTCCTATCGGCTGGCTCTGAACATGGCTCCTATGTCCGTACCCATTCTGATGAACCATGCCACTCTTTCGCTGGAGATGGGGCAAAATGACAAAGCACGTGTTGATTATTCACAGGTTATCGAGTTGGAGCCTCACAATACCGAAGCTCTCCTGATGCGTGCCTATATCTACATGCAGCAGCGCGACTACAAGTTTGCCCGTCTCGATTACGACACGCTTTTAAAGGTGGACCCGCAGAGTTATAGCGGTCGGTTGGGGTTGGCTACGTTGTGTCAACGGGAGGCTCGCTATGATGAAGCATTGATAGTGCTGGACGGAATGTTGGCTGATAAAGGTGGTACGAAGTCTTATACGACTAGCGAATTGGCTGCTGTTCGTGTGGCCCGTGCAGGTGTGGAACTCGACATGTTGAAGCCTGATCAGGCCTTGTTGGACTTGGATGAAGCCATTCGCCTCGATCCCCGACAATCGGAAGCTTATTTGATGCGCGGGCGTGTCCATTTGATGCTTGAGAAGAAAACACAGGCTAAGCGCGATTTGGAGAAAGCGGTGTCGTTGGGCATACCTCAAAGCGAGGTGCGTGATTTGATGAATCAGTGTAAGTAAGAGAGGAGTGGCTCAGACGAAGTCGCGTATGAGCTTCACGAACTCTTTCCCATATTTCTTTTTCTTGTATTCGCTAATACCGCTCACGTTGCCGAAAGCCTCAAGCGTGACAGGTCGCTGTACAGCCAACAGATGCAGTACTTTGTCGGAGAGGATGAGGTAGGCGGGCAGCACTTCTTCGTCGGCCAGCTGTTTTCGCAAAGCTCTGAGGGCTTCGAACAGGTCGGTGCTTTCTCCGCTTTCCGTGCCCAGAGGCAGTTCGCGCATAGCAGGAGCGGTTGTTTTCTTTTTCCTTCCCCGGTTGGCTGATATTTCTTCTCTGTGTATCACTACTAAGCGGGCTTTTTCTCTACCGAAGAGCACGTCGCTTCCGGCAGGAGTAATCTTCAGGTGGTTGTTCTCGTTGTAGGCCACTTCAAAGTATCCCATCTGCAGCATTTGTAGCAGGTAGTCCTGCCAGTCGCGGGCCGGTATGTCGCGGCCGGCACCGTAGGTTTTCAGCTGGTTGTAACCTTTTTCCTTCAGTTCGGCATTCAGGTTGCCGCGCAGGATGTCCACCAGCATCGGGGTGCCTACCTGCTGGTTGGTGCGGGCGATGGCGCTCAAGGCCTTTTGTACGATGATGGTACCATCGAATCGTTCAGGAGGATTTTTGCATACATCACAATTGCCGCAATCGTGTATTCGTTGCTCGCCGAAGTAGTTCAGCAGGATGCGTCGGCGGCAGATGTCGGCTTCGGCATATTGTTGCATGCGCTGGAGTTTCTCCAGATTGATTTCACTTTGCCCACTTTCGGTTGCAAATTTGGTTAGCATGATGAGGTCGGCCATCGAATAGAAGAGCAGTGTGTCGCTTGGCAGTCCGTCGCGTCCAGCCCGTCCGATTTCCTGATAGAAGCTTTCAATGCTTTTGGGCAGGTTGTAGTGGATGACCCATCGCACGTTGCTTTTGTCAATACCCATGCCGAAAGCGACGGTAGCGCACACCACCTGTACGCGGTCGTTGATGAAGTCGTCCTGCGCACGGTTACGTTTTTCTGTCTCCAGCCCTGCGTGGTAGATGGCGGTTCGGATACCGTTCTTCTGTAACATTTGTGCCACGTTTTCCGTATTTTTCCGGCTCATGCAATAGATGATGCCGCTTTCACCTCGATGGCGGGCGATGAACTCAAGGATGGCCTTGTTCTTCTCTTTTGACTGGTACCCCCGCTTGACGGTGAGGCTTAGGTTGGGACGGTCGAATGATGAAAGGAAAATGCGCGGCTCCCGCAGGTGAAGTTGTTTCACAATGTCTTCGCGCGTCAGCTTGTCCGCCGTAGCGGTCAGGGCAATGACGGGTGTCTGCGGGAAGAGGCTTCGCAGGATGCCCAGTTGGGTGTATTCGGGCCGGAAATCATGTCCCCATTGCGAAATACAATGTGCTTCGTCAATGGCGAAAAAGGAAACATGTATGTCGCGCAGGAAATAATTGGCTTCGGCTACCAGTTTCTCGGGCGAGATATAGAGCAACTTCAATCTGCCTTCCATACATGCCCGTCGGATGCGCAGGTTCTCCGTCTCGTCGTTGTTGCTGTTCAGGGCTGCGGCGGCTATACCGTTGTTGCACAGGCTTTCCACCTGGTCCTTCATCAGCGAGATGAGGGGCGATACCACGACAGCGGTACCTTCGCACACGATGGCTGGCACTTGGTAGCATATGGATTTTCCTCCGCCCGTGGGCATTAGCACCAGTGCGTCTTTTTTCTGTAGCAGATGGCTGATGATTTCTTCCTGTAAAGGGCGGAAACTTTCATAGCCAAAATAGGTTTTGAGTGCTTGTTGTATGGAAATCATCAGCTCTTGTCTGTTTTTTTTCTTGGGCAAAGTTACATCAATAATTTGAATATCCGCATTCCGCTACTCGTGATTGTTTGGAAATACTTTTCCATTTTTTGAGGCCTTCTGTTACATTTTTATTC